>JAPXQZ010000189.1:0-3860 GCA_033813835.1 Clostridia bacterium
GGATTACCCCGCCGCCGCCGGCTTGTCCTTCATGCGGTAGGCCACCCACTCATCGTACAGGCCCCGCAGGGTGGGGTCCAGGAAGGGCAGGGCCTGCTGCCACAGGTCCCCGGGGATGCCCCGGAAGGCCTCTGCGATGGGCCCGGCGATGGCGGCCAGGGTGTCGCTGTCTCCGCCCAAGGAGACGGCGGTGCGGATGGTGTCCTCGAAGGAGTCCGACTCCAGGAAGCACTGGATAGCCTGGGGCACCGTCTCCTGGCAGGTTTCGTAGAAGAGGTAGTCGGGCCGGATCTGGTCGATGGTGAAATCCAGGGGGTAGTAGTCTTGTTCGACCCGGGCCTTGATGTCCTGTTTGCTGTGGCCCGTCCGGGCCAGGTTGATGGCCAGCGCCGTCGCTTTCGCGCCCTTGACGCCCTCGGGGTGGTTGTGGGTCACGTCGGTGACGGCCTCGGCCATCTTCAGCGCCTCCTCCTCGCTGCCCGCGGCGAAGGCCGCCGCGCTGATGCGCATGGCGGCGCCCGCGATGGCGCCCAGGAACTGGGAGAGGACGTAGCCGATGAAGTCCTTCGCGGTCATCCGGCCGGACAGGAGCATACCCAGGGATACCGCAGGGTCGACGTGGCAGCCGGACACATGGCCGATCGAGTAGGCCATCGCGACGATGACCAGGCCGAAGGCCAGAGCGGTGAGAAGATAGGCGGCGTCGGCCGCGCTGGCACAGCCGGTGACGGCGGCGGTGCCGCAGGCGAAAAGAACCAGGACGAAGGTGCCGATGAACTCCGAGGCGTACTTGCGCATGGGAATCTTCTGAACGGAATATTGGGCGCGCAGCCTGCGCGGCCGTACACAGGAAACGGAAATTTGCCGGATTTGGCAATACCAAAAACGACAGACGACGGTCGCCGGCCGGTCTTGTGAATATATCAGTCCTTTCCCGGAAGCGCCGTGTAGTCGTCTGTGTAGGTATAGCCGCAGGTGCGGCAGACGTAGGTGGTGAAGCCGAAGGCGCCCGGGGCGGGCGGCGTGACGGCGGCCAAATAGTCCGGCGTTTCGCAGGTTTCTGGAAGCAGGTTGACGCGGTAGTTGGTGCGCTCGTCCCGGATGAAGCGGGTGAAGACGTTGTCCTCGACCTTCAGGTGCCGGTCCAGCGGCTCGCCGACGAAGCGGCGGCAGTAAGCCCGGCGGTCCCTGTTGTTCTCAAAGAAGCGGATGTGCGCGTCCACCGTGCAGCCCCGGACGTAGCCCTGGTGCACCTTGCGCTCCCGGTCGTCGTGCACGTGGTACATCCCCAGCAGGCCGCCGGAGTGCACGTAGCCGTGAACGCTGGCGTAGCCCTCCAGCTTCACGGAGCAGTTTTCCATGTCCAGGTAGCCGCAGGCCGCGATGCCGCCCAGGAACTGCTCGCACTTGGCCCAGCGGTTGAGGTCCACGAAGACCAGCTCCACCTCGGCCCGGCTGTTGCGGATGACCCCGTCCCCGAAGCCGACGATGCCGCCCACGCCTCCCATCCTGCTGGTGATGTCCAGGTAGACCCGCCCGGTCACGCGGACGTTCTCGAGGGTGACGCCCTGGGTGAAGCCGGCCAGCCCCGCGGCGAAGCAGTTTTCCGCCGTGCTGATCCTGACGACGGCGTTTTGCAGGGTGAGGTCGCGGATGACCGCCCCCTTCAGGGTGGAGAACAGGCCCGCGTACACGGTGTCATAGCGGACGCGGTTGCCGTCGTAGCTGGTCTCCCGCTCCAGCCCGGGCAGGGGTACGCGCAGGTTGTAGACGGTGTGCCCCGCGCCGTCCAGCACGCCGGCAAAGGCGAAGGGCGTCCAGGGGATGCCCCGCAAATCGATGTCCGCCTTTAAGACATAGTGCCCGTCGGGGTTTTTCGCCATGGCGGCCAGCTCCCGGGCTGTGCGGACTTCAATAACCGCGGGGGACGCCGCCGCGGCCGCGGCGGGCAGGGCCGGGGCGCCCAGCAGGAGCAGGGCGACGGCCAGCAGGAACGCTCGTTTCATAGACCTTCCTCTGATGATGATGGCGCGGGGCCTATAAGGGTAACGCCCCGCAAGGTTCCCTGGGCGCGCCGGACGCCGGCGTGAAAACCAGGGCGGCAATTGTTTGGCAAACGAGCAGGATGTAAAAAAGGGTGGCTGTATCATCGCGGCCTGCTTCCGCAGCTTCAGCTCCACGCCCTCCGCCGCCGCCCGCGCCTGGAGCAGCGCCTTCAGGTCCGCCCCGCCGTTGGCGGCTTCCCGGATTTTCCGCTGGTTGTCCCGGACCCGGCGGTGGGTGATGAAGGAATCCCGGCTGCCGTCCTCCCTGTCAAAGCGCGGGCAGGGATATTCCGCGCAGTGGGCGCAGGCTTCCAGGCCCCTCTTCTTGAAACAGCAGGTGTGGAACCCGCGGGCGGGGTGCTTCTGCGCGAAGTCCGGCCCGCCGCAGCCCGGGCAGCGCGAGGCGCCGGACGCGTGGTAGCGCGGGCACAGCCCGCAGTCCAGCCCGCAGCAGCCCAGGGTCGGGCGGCGTTTTTCCAAGGGTCTCCTTTCAGCGAAAAGACAGCGCAACAGACTGAAGGCGACGACAGGGCTGTCGTGGCGGGACGGCAAGGCAGCGAAAGAAGGCGATTTCCGGGCTGAATTATACCATATAGGGTCTGCCTGCGCGGCAAGGCGGGATGAAACGGGCGCTTTGGCGCAGGCGGGGACCAGCCCTCCGACCAAACCCCGCAGAAAGGCTCCTTCCCGTTCCGGATGCCGATGACAGCGGCGCGGGGCCATGGGGTTCCGGGACGGCGGAGACAAAGCGCCCAAAGGGACGAAACCGCGCGCGGAATCTGCTATAATGCTTTCCGGCTGGTACAATCGGCGAGGTGCGGAATGGGAAAAAGAGGCGTGGCGGCCCTGCTGGCGGTCGTCTTGGCGTTTTGTGTGATGCCGGGCGCGCGGGGCGCGGAGGCGGCCTACCTGGCACGGGCGCGGACAGAATTCAACCTGCGCCTGCAGCCGGACGACGGCGCGCGGCGCGTGCGCCTGGTTCGGGTTGGCGACGCGCTGGAGGTGACGGAATACGGCAAGGAATGGAGCCGGGTGCGGCTGGAGGGGAAAGAGGGCTTTGCCCGCACCCGCTACCTGTGGATGTTCCGCCTGCAGGACATCGCGGGATATCCGGTTCCCGGCGCGCCGGAGCGCCTGGGCGTCGCTAGGATGACCCGCCAAATTGACGCGGCGGTCGACGGCTACCGCGGGAACAACCTGCAGCCCGACGACCGGGTGGCCGTCGCGCGGATGGAAGGGGGGCAGGCGGTCCTCCCGATGATGCGCTCCCAGGCGCCGCTGCCCGCCGGCTCCTTCGAACTGGAGGAGTATATCCCCTGGGACCAGGCGAAGCCCGGGGATCTCCTCGGCGGCGCGACCACCTTTTTCAACCGGTTTACCGGCGGGAAGCTGGGCGCCAGCCGGCGGGAGAACATCGCCCTGGCGGCTTCGCGCGTCAGCGCGGTCGTCCTGCAGCCGGGCGCGTCCTTTTCCTTCAACGCCGTCTGCGGGCCCTACCGCCGGCCCAACGGCTATCGGCTGGCGCCCAGCATCGGCGGGGACGGGGTCAGCGAGGGCGGCGGCGTGTGCCAGGTGTCCACCACCCTGCTGCAGGCTGTCCTGGGTATCCCGGCGAAGATTACGCAGTGGGAGCTGCACCAGCAGTCCGGCGTCCGCTACGCGCCCCCTGGGCTGGACGCGTCCGTCGGATTTTACAGCGATTTCGCGTTCACCAACCTGCTGCCCTACGCCCTGCGCCTGGAAGTTCAGCCCCAGAACGGCGCGCTGAGCGTATGGCTGTACCGGGCGGAAGCGGAGTAAAAGGATTTTCCGGGC
>JAPXQZ010000190.1:0-3854 GCA_033813835.1 Clostridia bacterium
CAGATGCAGGCGGACGCCGTGGCGGGGGAACTGGCCCAGCGCATCGGGGGGGACTACCGGCTGATGCACCTGCCGGAGGGCATGGACCAGGAAACGCTGAAGAAGGCGGCCAAGCTGCCGGGCGTGTGCGCCACGCTGGCGCTGATGCGCAACGCGGACATCATCCTCTACGGCGTGGGCCGCTCGGAGGACATGGCGCAGCGGCGCGGCATGTCCCTGGCGCTGCGGCGCCAGCTGCAGCGCGACGGCGCGGTCGGCGAGGCGCTGGGCGACTTTTTTGACCTCAGTGGCCGGGTGGTCTACCAAAGCCCGTCGCTGTCCAGTGAGCTGGGCAGCGGCAAGCCCCAGGCGCTGACCGTGATGGCGGCCGCCGGGGAGCGCAAGGCCCAGGCGGTGCTCGCCGCCGTGCGCTGGCACCCGCCCTGGGCGCTGGTCATCGACGAGGGAGTGGCGCGGAAGATGCTGTCCCTGCTGTCCGACCCCGGGGGACACACCCCGAACATCGATAAGGAGGAGAACCATGAACAAGAAAACCGTGCGCGACATCGAGCTAAAGGGTAAGAAGGTGCTGGTCCGGGTGGACTTCAACGTGCCGATGGACGAGGAAGGCAAGATTACCGACGAAAACCGCATAAAGGGCGCGATGCCGACCATCCGCTACCTTCAGGAACAGGGGGCGCGGGTCATCCTGTGCAGCCACCTGGGCCGCCCCAAGGGCGAGTTCAACCTGAAGTATTCGCTGGCGCCCGTCGCCAGACGGCTCTCGGAGCTGCTGGGGCAGGACGTGAAGATGGCAAAGGACGTCATCGGCGAGGACGCGCGGCGCCTGGCCGCCTCTCTGAAAGACGGGGAGGTGATGCTGCTGGAGAACCTGCGCTTCCACAAGGAAGAGGAGAAGAACGACCCGGATTTCGCCAAAAGCCTGGCTTCCCTGGCCGACCTGTACGTCAACGACGCCTTCGGCACCGCCCACCGCGCCCATGCAAGCACCGAGGGCGTCGCGCGGCTCCTGCCCGCGGTCTCCGGCTTCCTGATTGAGAAGGAGCTGCAGTTCATGGGCAAGGCGCTGGAAAACCCAGATCGCCCCTTCGTGGCCATCCTGGGCGGAGCGAAGGTGTCCGACAAGCTGGGCGTCATCAACAACCTGCTGGAGAAGGTGGACACCCTCATCATCGGCGGGGGCATGGCCTATACCTTCGCCGTCGCGCAGGGCGGGAAGGTGGGCGACAGCCTGCTGGAGAAGGAGCGCGTCGGCTACGCAAAGGAAATGCTGGAGAAAGCGAAGCAGCGGGGCGTGAAGCTGCTGCTGCCGGAGGACGCGGTGGCGGCGGACAAGTTCGACAACGGCGCCAAAACCAAAATCGTCCCGACCAACGACATCCCCGACGGCTGGCAGGGGCTGGACATCGGCCCCAAAACGCGGGAAACATTTGCGAAGGCCATCAAGGGCGCTAAAACCGTCGTCTGGAACGGCCCGATGGGCGTGTTTGAGATGCCCGCCTTCGCGGAGGGCACCCGGGCGGTCGCCCAGGCGCTGGCGGACAGCGGCGCCACCACCATCGTCGGCGGCGGGGACTCCGCCGCGGCCGTTGCCCAGATGGGCTTCGCGGACCGCATCAGCCACATCTCCACCGGCGGCGGCGCCTCGCTGGAGTTCCTGGAGGGCCTGGTGCTGCCGGGCGTCGCCGCGCTCAACGACAGGTAGGCAAGGGTTTTTGAAGAAAAACGCGCCCGCCCGCTTTGCTTCCGGCACGGCGGGCGGGTATAATATCCCGGGTTTCAACAAGTATCGTCAGGAGGTTCCCATGCGCACACCCGTCATTGCAGGCAACTGGAAAATGAACAAGGGACCCGGGGAGGCGGCCGCGCTCATCCGGGAGCTCAGGCCACTGGTTGAAGGCGCGAAGGCGACGGTGGTGCTGTGCGTGCCCGCGGTCGACCTCCAAAGCGCACATCAGGCGCTGCGCGGCAGCAGCATCAAGCTGGGCGCGCAGAACGTGCACCATATGCCCTCCGGCGCCTTCACCGGCGAGCTGTCCGTCGCGATGCTCAAGGAGGCGGGCGCCCAATACGTGATTATCGGCCACAGCGAGCGGCGGCAGTACTTCAACGAAACGGACGAGACGGTCAACCTGAAGGTGAAGGCCGCCGTCGCGGGCGGGCTGGTTCCCATCGTGTGCGTGGGCGAAACGAAGGAGCAGCGCGAGGCCGGCTACACCGATGCGCTGGTCACCTGCCAGACGCTCATCGCGCTGACCGGGCTGACGGCGCAGGAGGTCAAAAAGGTCATCATCGCCTACGAGCCGGTCTGGGCGATCGGGACCGGGCTGACGGCCACGGACGAGCAGGCCAACCAGACCATCCGGGTCATCCGGGACGCGCTGTCCCGGCGCTACGGCAAGCGGGCGGCCAACGCCGTGCGCATCCAGTACGGCGGCAGCATGAACCCCAAGAACGCCAAGGGCCTGATGGCGCAGCCGGACATCGACGGGGGCCTCATCGGCGGGGCCTCGCTCAAGGCCGCGGACTTCGCCCAGGTGGTGCATTTCGACCGATAAGGGCCGGCGCGTCGCGCCGCCAAAAAAGGAGCATCCGTGTCTAAGCAACTGACCGCGCTGATCATCATGGACGGTTTCGGCATCAACGAAAACCCCCTGGGCAACGCCATCCTGGAAGCCGGCACGCCCAACATCGACCGGCTCAGCGCCGCCTTCCCCCACACCCTGCTCTCCGCCTCCGGCCCCGACGTCGGGCTGCCGCCCGGGCAGATGGGCAACTCCGAGGTCGGGCACCTGAACATCGGCGCCGGGCGCATCGTCAACCAGGAGCTGATGCAGATTACCCGCGACATCGAAAGCGGGCTGCTGTTCAGCAACCCGGCCCTGACCTGGGCGATGGACGAAGCCCTGCGGCAGGACAGCGCGCTGCATTTCCTGGGCTTGCTTTCGGACGGCGGCGTGCACAGCCATATCGACCACCTCTTCGCCCTGCTGGACATGGCCAAGGCCCGGGGGCTTACGAAGGTCTTCGTGCACGGCCTGCTCGACGGCCGCGACGTGCCGCCGGACAGCGGGGCGGGCTTTGTGCAGCGGCTGCAGGAGAAGCTGACAGGCCTGGGCATCGGGCAGATTGCCACCCTCCAGGGCCGCTACTGGGGCATGGACCGCGACAACATCTGGGAGCGGGTTAAGCTGGGCTACGACGCGATGGTGCTGGGCCGGGGCGCGACGGCGGAGGACCCGGTGCAGGCGGTCCTGGACAGCTACCGGGCGGGAATTACGGACGAGTTCGTCAAGCCCGTCGTGCTCACCCGGCTGGGCGCGCCGGTCGCGACCGTGAACGCGCACGACAGCCTGATCTGCTTCAACTTCCGCCCCGACCGCATGCGGCAGATCACCCGCGCCTTCATCCTGCCGGACTTCGCCGGCTTCACGCGCGAACGGGGCTTCCTCCCCCTGCAGTACGTCACCATGACGCAGTACGACGAAACCTTCACCGGCCTCCAGGTGGTGAACCCGCCCAAGGGCCTGGACAATACCCTGGGCGAGTACCTCTCCGGCCTGGGGCTGACCCAGATGCGCATCGCCGAAACGCAGAAGTACCCGCACGTCACCTTCTTCTTCAACGGCGGGGTGGAGAAGTCCACCCCCGGCGAGGAGCGGGTGCTGGTGCCCTCCAGCAAGGTGGCCACCTTCGACCTGAAGCCCGAGATGTCCGCGCCGGAGGTCACGCAGAAGGCGCTGGACATCGTCGACTCCGGGAAGTACGACGTGCTCATCCTCAACTACGCCAACTGCGACATGGTGGGGCACACCGGGGTCATCCCCGCCGCCGTGCAGGCGGTGCGCGAGGTG
>JAPXQZ010000191.1:0-1258 GCA_033813835.1 Clostridia bacterium
CCCCCGCGCGGTCAGGCGCAGGCGGCCATCCTTCTCCTCCATTAGGCCCCAGGCCAGGTTCTGCGAAACCGCCTCCGGGAACGCCTCCCGCACCTCCCGGCCCTGTGCCTGCCGGAAGGCTTCAAGATCCAGGCCGTCCTTCAGCCTTAGCCCCAGCATCACCCGCTCGAAGGCGGCGTCCGCCCGGGTGACGGCTTCCTCTTCCGGCAAAGCGCCCGCGAGGTATGCCGCGATGCCCGGGGGATTGCGCCGGCGCGCCCCCCCGTAAAACCCCGCGGCGGCAGCGCCGAAGCCCAGGTATTCCTCGTAGTTCCAGCAGTTGAGGTTGTGCCGGCAGCGGAAGCCCGGGCGCGCGAAATTGCTGATTTCGTACTGGGGATAGCCCTCCGCCTCCAGGAAGCGGACGGCGTTCCAGTACAGTTCCCGTTCCTCCTCCTCCCCCGGCATCCCGAGGCTCCCCTGATTGACCCGTTCGGCCAGCGGCGTGCCTTCCTCCAGGATCAGGCTGTAGCAGGACAGGTGCGCGGGGTTCAGGGCGAGGGCCTGTTCCAGCGTGTCCTTCAGGCCCGCCCAGTCCTGCCCGGGCAGGCCGCACATCAGGTCCAGGTTCAGGTTGAAAAAGCCGGCCTCGCGCGCCAGGCGGACGGAGGCCGTGACGTCCTCCCACCGGTGGGCGCGGCCCAGCAGGCGCAGTTCGTCCGCCTTCGCGCTCTGAGCGCCCAGGGACAGGCGGTTGGCGCCCCCGTCCCTGAGGGCGGCCAGGAAGCCTGGCGTCAGGGTGCCGGGATTGGCCTCGCTGGTGATTTCGGCGTCCGGCGCCAGGGCGAACGCCTCCCGCAGGGCGATGAGCACTGAACGGATCTGCCCCGGCTCCATCAGGGAGGGCGTGCCGCCGCCCAGGAAGGCGGTATCGGCGGCCGGGCGGCCCAGTTCCGCGCCGCGCGCGCGGATTTCCGCGCAGACGGCCCGGGCGTAGGGCTCCCGCAGCACCTCCTGCCCGGGAAAGGAGGGGAAGTCGCAGTAGGCGCACTTGCTGCGGCAGAAGGGGACGTGGAGATAGAGGTGCATGCGCGGGGAGGCGTCACGGATGCGATTCAACTTGGTTGAAGCGCAGAATCCAGCAAGGCATCCAGAATTCAGAATTCAGAGTATTGCACGGCCACAATTTGAGCGCTTTGCCGCCCATCCGGGATGCGGTCTCGATCAAGCGGACATGAAAGAGGATGCGAAAGGAGGTGTTTTTCATTCTGGATTCTAG
>JAPXQZ010000191.1:1268-3839 GCA_033813835.1 Clostridia bacterium
TCAGCCCTTCAGGTGCTCGGGGTTGAGCGGCTGCAGGTCCTCCGGCACGAACCGGCCGTCCCGGCGGATGAGCGTATCGTCGAAATACATGTCGCCCCCGCCGTATTCCGGCGTCTGGATTTTCACCAGGTCCCAGTGGATGACGGACTGGTTGCCGTTGTCGGCCTCCGCGTAGCACCGCCCGGGGGTGAAGTGGAAGGAGCCGGCGATTTTCTCGTCAAACAGCGTGTCCTTCATGGGCGTCGTGATGTAGGGGTTCACGCCGATGGCGAATTCGCCGATATAGCGCGCGCCTTCGTCGCTGTCGAGGATTTGGTTCAGCAGCGCCTCCCGGCTGCCGGTCGCCTTGACGATTTTCCCTTTTTCAAAGGTGAGCGTGACATCCTCGTGGGTCAGCCCCTGGTAAAGGGAGGGGGCGTTGAAGCGCACGGTGCCCTCCACGCTGTCGCGTACGGGGGCGGTGAAAATCTCGCCGTCGGGGATGTTGAGCGCCCCCGCGCACTTGACCGCCGGAATGCCCCTGATGGAAAACCGCAGGTCGGTGCCCTCCCCGGTCAGGCGCACGCGGTCGGTCCTGCGCATCCGTTCGGATAGTGGGTCCATCGCCCGGTCCATGCGCGCGTAATCCATCGTGCACACGTCAAAGTAATAGTCCTCAAAGGCCGCTGTGGACATGCCGGCCAGCTGCGCCATGCCCGGGGTCGGGTAGCGCAGCACCACCCAGCGGGTCTTGGGCACACGGATTTTGGCGTGGACCATCTCCCCGTATGTGCGGTTGAACAGGCGGTTCTGCTCCTCCGGCACGTCGGCGAACTCGAAGGCGTTTTCCCCGCCCCGCACGCCGATATAGGCCTGGCACTGTTCCATCTCCGCCGCGTCCTTTTTGGCCAGCCAGAGCAGCTGTTCCTCCGTGTAACCCCGCTGCAGCACGCGCTGGATGCGGTTGTCGATGACCTTGACGTTGGGCAGGCCGCCGGCCTCGAAGACCTTCTGCGCCAACGTCTCGCCCATCGCGCTGTCCACGCCGCGCAGGTCGATCCATACCCGCTCGCCGGGGCGCACCTTGCAGGAAAAGTTCACCAGGACGTCGGCCAATCTGGCCTGCCGGGGGTCGGTCATACGGGTTCCTCCTTTACGCTTTGGCGGTTTTAGCGCACCGCCTGGCGACGGGGCGCTCGATGAGATAGGTAATCAGGGCCGAAAGGGAGAGCGTCAGCCCCAGGGCCAGCAGCAGGTAGGGGATTTGCCAGCCGCGCTCCTGGACCATGTGGGGGTTTTCGGCGACGGAAGGCGGGACGCGCCAGGTTTTCAGCTGCAGGGCGACCACCTGGTGCCACATGTAGAACTGGAAGCTGACGGCCGCCAGGAAGGCGGTCACCCGGTTGCCCAGCAGCAGCCGCACGCCGGAGGCGCCCAGGGAAGCGCCGATGAAGGCCAGCGCGGTCAGGACGGACTGGGTGAAGCGGATATCCATCTGGCTGCGCCGGATGGCTTCGCCCGCGGCCTGCGAAGCCTGCTCCCGCACCAGGGCAGCCAGCCCCACCAGGGCGGCCAGCAGCACCGCGGTCATGAACGCGCGGCGGAGCCCGTCGTCCTTCCCCGCCTTTTCCAGCCGGGCGAACGCCGCGGCTGCCAGCAGGCCGTTGGCATAGACGTCCAGGAAGCCGGGCAGCTGGTTGACCAGCATGGTGGTATCTGCTTGGGAGGTCGCGATGGCGCGCCAGGCGAACGCGGCGGACGCCATGCCCAGGTAGGCAAGAAGCGGCATCCGCCGGAAGGCGCGGGCCAGGAAGGGGAACAGCAGGTAAAACTGCACTTCCACCCCCAGCGTCCACAATACGCCGTTTAGGGGGGTGCCCAGCGTGGAGAAGGCGAACAGCGGGTGGGTGAAGGTCAGGTGCGCCGCCCAGTCCCGCAGGGCCGCCCACGTGTCCGCGTAGCGCCGTTCCGGCAGGGCCACCAGCAGGAAGACCGCCAGCAGGTTGAGCACATAGGTGGGCATGATCCGGCAGAAGCGCCGCCGGTAAAACCCGGTGAACCCCGGCGGCTGCCGCCCGGCCTCCCTGGCCCGCGCGTAGGGCAGGTATAGCAGGAAGCCGCTGAGCAGCAGCATCCCGTCCACCCACAGGTAGCCCGTACGCAGCCAGGGGTCCAGGCTGACGAAGCGACCGGACAGAGAAAACGAAGGCGTGAGCCAGCTTTGCTGCCAGAGGTGGAAGGCGGCGACGGAAAATACCATCAGGAAGCGAAGGCCGTCCAGCGCCGGGACCGGGCCTCCGGGATCCAGCTCCGTCCGTGCCCTGTACCAGGCGATGGCCTTGCGCATCACTCCTCAGTCCGGGCGCACTTGTACTGGCGCTGGGTCTGCTGGTTGCGCAGCGACAGGGACTTGGGCCGCAGGTCGACGATGCGCCAGGGCACGTTGAGCTCCTCCGGCCGATCGCCCACCTGCAGGGTGTAGCCCTGGGCGTAGTAGTACATCTCCTTGCCCTCCATGCTGCAGGTGCCGTCGTCGCGGAAGACGAACACCGCCCCGCGGGTGGAGGTCCAGGTGCCGATGATCTCGTAGGC
>JAPXQZ010000192.1:0-3822 GCA_033813835.1 Clostridia bacterium
CCGCGTTAAGGGAGTTGAGCGCGCGAAAGCGCGGAAAATGGGTGGTACCGCGCAGGCCAGCGCCCCATGCGAGAGCGGGGCGCTTTTTGATTGGAGGACGGGAATGCAACTGCAGGATCAACTGGAACGGCTGCTGGCGGACACCGCCAGGCAGATGGCCGCCGCGCAAAGCGTGCAGGAACTGGAAGCCCTGCGCGTCGGCGTGCTGGGCAAAAAGGGCAGCCTGACGCAGCTGCTGCGCGGGCTAGGCCAGCTAGCACCGGAGGAACGACCCGCGGCGGGGCAGCTGATCAACCAGGCACGGGAGTCCATCGAGGGAAGGCTTTCCCAGCGGGATTTAGAGCTGAAGGCAGCCGAGCGTGAAAAGCGGCTCCAGGAGGAAGCCATCGACGTCACCCTGCCCACGCCGCTGCCCCGTGTGGGCACCCCGCACCCCAACACCCTGGTCCTAAACCAGGTCGTCGAATGCTTCGTCGGGATGGGGTTTGAGGTGGTGGAAGGGCCGGAAATCGAACTGGACCGGTACAACTTCGAATTGCTCAATATCCCCAGGAACCATCCCGCGCGCGACGCGCAGGATACCTTCTACATCGACGACAACGTGGTGCTGCGCACGCACACCTCCCCCGTGCAGGCGCGCGTCATGCTCAGCCGCAAGCCTCCCATCCGCGTCATCTGCCCGGGCAGGGTATTCCGCGCCGACGAGGTGGATGCCTCCCACAGTCCCGTCTTCCACCAGATTGAAGGCTTGGTCATCGACCGGGACGTGACCATGGCGGACCTGCGGGGCACGCTGGCCGCTTTCGCGCGGCAACTGTACGGCGAGGGCGTCCGCACGCGCTTCCGTCCTTCCTTCTTCCCTTTCACCGAGCCTTCCGCCGAAGTCGACCTGACCTGTATCGTATGCGGGGGCGAGGGGTGCCGGGTCTGCAAGGGCACCGGCTGGCTGGAGGTGCTGGGCAGCGGCATGGTCAACCCGAAGGTGCTGGAAGCCTGCGGCATCGATTCCAGCGAGTATTCGGGATTTGCCTTCGGGGTGGGCCTAGACCGTATTACCCTGCTGCGCTACGGGATCAGCGACATGCGCCTGCTCTACGAGGGCGACGAGCGCTTCCTGCGCCAGTTCCGATAAGGAGATGAGCCGATGAAAGTGCCTTTGAACTGGATCCGGGAGTTCGCGAATATCCCGATGGAAGCCGAAGCGTACCAGCACCGCATGGTGATGGCCGGGACGGGCATTGAAAGCCTGGAAGACCTGTCCTCAGGGCTTTCCGGCGTTGTTGCCGCGCGGGTCCTTGAAGTCAGGAAGCATCCCGACAGCGACCACCTCAAAATCTGTCGGGTGGACGCCGGCGGCGAGACGCCCCTGTCCATCGTCTGCGGCGCGCCCAACGTAGAAGAAGGGCTACTCGTGCCGGCCGCCCTGGAAGGCGCGCAGCTTCCCAACGGGCAGACCATCCGTAAGGGAAACATCCGCGGCGTTCCCAGCCAGGGCATGCTGTGTTCCGCAGCGGAGTTGGGAATACCACAGGACCTGTACCCCTCCGTAGGCGAGGCAGGGCTGCTCATTCTGAATGAGGACGTCCCGCCGGGGACCGGTCTGGCGGAAACGCTGTGCCTGGACGACACCGTCGCCGACTTTGAAATCCTGGCCAACCGACCGGACTGCTACAGCGTGCTGGGACTGGCCCGTGAAACGGCGGCGACGCTGGGCACGGACTTCCTCCAGCGGGAACCGACCGTTCGGGAGGCGGGCGGCGACGTGCGGGGGTACGCGCAGGTCGAAGTCAGGGACGAGCGCCTCTGCCCCCGGTACATGGCACGGGTGGTTCGCAACGTCCGCCTGCGCCCCTCCCCCCTGTGGCTGCGCGCGCGCCTGCACGCCGCCGGCATCCGCGCCATCAGCAACGTCGTGGACATCACCAACTACGTGATGCTGGAAACCGGGCACCCCATGCACGCCTTCGACCTGGGGCAGGTGCGCGGGCGCCAAATCGTCGTGCGCGCTGCGGAAAAAGGTGAAACCCTGACTACCCTGGACGGGAAGAACCATCTGCTGTCAGGGGGAGAACTGCTCATCTGCGACGCGGAGGGACCGACCGGGCTGGCAGGCATCATGGGCGGCCAGGAAAGCGAGATAACAGGCAATACGCGGGAAATCCTGTTCGAATGCGCGGCATTCGACCGGACGCAGACGCGGATAACCGCCCGCGGCTTGGGTATCCGGACCGAGTCCAGCAGCCGCTTCGAGCGCGGCGTCAACCCTGCGACGGTCGGGCAGGCGATGGCGCGCGCGATGGAATTGGTCAACTTGCTGGATGCCGGAGACGTGGTGGGCGGGGCGGTGGACCTGTACCCAAATCCGGCCATGCCGGCGCGCTTCCCGGTGTCGGTCAGCCGCGTCGCGCACCGCGCCGGGACAGATATCAAAGGCGATGAGATGGCAGCAATCCTGCGCCGGCTGTTCTTCGAAACCGAGCTGGCGGGCGACCGGCTGGAGGTGGGCGTCCCCGCTTTCCGCCAGGACGTAGAGGGCGAGGCGGACGTCTGCGAGGAGGTGCTCCGGCTGTACGGCTACGACCGTATCCCGGAAACCAACCTGCGCGGGGAAACGCTCCCCGGCCGGGACAGCGCGCCCCGGATGCTGAAACGGAGCCTCCAGGCCGTCCTGTCCGGGCTGGGATATGACGAAATCATCAACTTCTCCTTCCTCGGGAGAAAGCAGCTGGAGATGCTTGGGCTCCCGGAAAACGATCCCCGCCTCCGCCCCGTCGAGATCCGTAACCCCCTGGGCGAGGACACCGCGGTGATGCGAACCACGCTGGCCGCGGACATGCTGCGGGTGCTGGCGCACAACATGAACGCCCGGACCCCGGAGGCGTTGCTGTACGAGTTCGGCACGGTGTACGACGGGGACGAACGGACCGTGGAGGGGCTGTACCGCGAGCGCCGGGCGCTGTGCCTGGGCGGGTATGGGGAAAAAGCGGATTTCTATTCGCTGCGCGACGCCGTGCTGACGCTGATGGACCGCTTCCTGATTCCCTTTGACGTGCGGGCGGGCGGAGAGCCCTACCATCACCCCGGTCGGCGCGCCGAAATCCTGGCGCAGGATGGGGTCATCGCCCGGGTGGGCGAGGCGCACCCGGCCGCCGCGGAGCGTTTTGGCCTGACGCGCAGGGCATATCTCGCTGAAATCGACCTGGAGGCGTTCAGCCGGCTGGCGCGGCCTTTCGGCGTGGTCAAACCCATCCCCCGCACGCCCGCCGTCAGCCGGGATGTGGCGCTGGTGCTTCCGGAAAGCCAGCCGCTGCTGCCGGTCCTCAACCTGCTGAAAGCCGCCGCTGGCGACCTGCTGGAAGACGCGACCCTGTTCGACGTCTTCCGCGGGAGGACGCTGGAAGCGGGCACCAAGTCTGCCGCCTTTTCCCTGACGCTGCGCAATCCGGAAAAAACGCTGGAAGAGGCGGAAGTGACGCGCGTAATGGAACGCGTCGTGCACCAGGCGGGCGAAGCGTTCGGCGCGAAAATCCGCGCGTAAAGACTGATAAAAGGGCAAGCGCCCGGCGCGGACCCGGGCGTTTGCGTTTTCAATCCGGATGCTTCAGATTTCGAACACGGGGCTGTCTGGCATGGTATCGATGACCGCGTCGACCAGCTTGCGGAAGGGCTCGCGGACGGCTTCGCCCACGGCCAGCACCTCCTCATGGTTGATGGGGGCGTCCAGCACGCCGGCGGCCATGTTGGTCACGCTGCTGATGCCCAGCACGCGCATCCCGCAGTGCCGGGCGACGATGGTCTCCGGCACCGTGGACATGCCCACCA
>JAPXQZ010000193.1:0-3794 GCA_033813835.1 Clostridia bacterium
TGCCGGAATCGGCGCCCGGGAAAAGACGCTTGGCCATCTCCGTGACGGCCGGGTCGCCTTTGATGACCCAGGAACGGCTGCGCGGCAGGTAGGACAGGGTGCCGTACAGCCGGGACGTTTCCGGAATGGGCTGCAGATAGGCCGGGGTTTCCGGGGAGGGACGGGCAATAACATTGTCGGGGGGCTGCGGGGGTGCCGGCGGGAGGGCGGCAGCCGGGGCCTTCGCACTGCCGGCGGGGACTGCGATTCCCCAGAGGGCGGAGAGGCTCAGGACCGCGAACGGCTTGCCGAGAATGAAGGGCGGCAGGCCCGGATCGCGCTCGCACAGCAGCAGCAGCGACTCCACCCGCGGGGACGCCAGGTAACGGGTTGCCTGGCGGAGCAAAGCCTGGCGGTTCGGGCGCGCGCGCTTGATTTCAATGCCGACACCGGACACAAAAAAATCCACCCGGCAGCCCGGAGCGACCGCCGCCTCGTGGGAAAAGGGCAGCCCGGCTTGCGTCAGCGCGGAGGCGACCAGCGCGTGCAGGTCCGGCTCGCTTTGCGCGACGGGCGCGCGGACGGAGCGGAGGGCGGTGATGACCCGGCTGAGCAAATCGGCGGTCGTCCTTCCTATTGATTACGCAATGATTATAGCCTGTAACGGATTTGTTTACAATGTGTTTATATTCTGCCTTGCCGGGTAGGTAATCATTTGTTAAGATGGCAGCGGTTCAAGAGGGAGGATTGAATGAAACGCAGGATTGCCCTGTTGCTGACTTTGACGATATTTTTCGGCCTGTCCGCCGCCGCGGCGCAGCCGCCCCGCCTACAGATTCAGCAGGCGCCCGCGCTCATCCGCCCGGGCAGGCCTGAGCGCATCGCGTTCACGTCTGAATTATCCGGGGAAGCCGCCCTGACGCTGCTGGACGCGTCCGGCGCGACGGTCGGGGTCATTGATGAGCGGCTTCCCGTCGTCCCGGGAGAGAACGCCGTGTTCTGGAACGGTTACGACGCGGGCATGCGGCCGGTCGAACCGGGGGAATACCGGCTCTTCCTGCGGATGGGCGAAGACACGCAGACGCTGGACGTCACGGTGGGGGACGTCAGCCCGCAGATTACCCGGCTGACGGTGCAGGACGCGGCCGTAATCCCGGGGCAGCCCTGGGTACTGACTGCCGCCGTCAATATGCCCGGCAGCCTGCTGGTCGTTTTCCACGTGGCGGACAAACGTTATGAAATCTATCATGGCGGCGTGCCGGAAGGCGTAAGCCAGGTGAGCTGGGACGGCCTTCTGGGCGGGCAGCCGCCCCCATCGGGGACGCACACCCTGTCCGTTCTGTTCATGGACGAAACCGGCTTTGCCGCCAGCCAGCAGCACATCGCCCTGAGCGTGCTGCCCCCCATCGCGGAGCCGGCTTCGGGCGTCGGGGCGGGCTCGCCGGACGCGCCTGATTCTGCGGCAAATATCCCCTTGCCTGCCGGCGAAGGAGATGCGGGAACGGAAGCTTCCGCGGCGAAGGCCGGCCCGGAACGGAAGTTTTCCGTGCCCACCGGCGAGATTGTTCCGGACGGTGATCTGGGCCAGAATTACTGGAAGCTGCCCGTCGGCGTCTGGGACGAGGAAAAGATCTGGGCCGTCATGCAACAGCCCATCACAGTGCTGGTTGGCAAGGACCAGCGGGATACCTACAAGCTGCGCGCCAGCCGCGACGAGAGCGCGAAGCGCGAGAATATCGTAGGGGAGATTTCCTATACGTCCCAGGGCGTCAACGTGCTGGAACAGTACAACGACGGCTGGTCGCTGGTGGAGGCCTTCAACTCCTCCTACGGGCCGGACAACCGCTCGCGCCGGGGTTATGGCGATACGGACGCGCTCATCCGCGGCTATATCCGGACCAGCGAATTGAAGACCGTCACGCCGCGTGAGGATTACGGCATCCTGATTGACAAGCACAAACAGCGGATGTACGTGTTTAAGGAGGGGAAGCTTTTTACCGAGCTGCTCATCTCCACCGGCATCCCCACCCGCCAGCAGCCCTGGAACGAGACGCCCTCTGGGGAGTTCCTGATGATCAGCCGGACGGGTGACTTTACAACCGGCAACCTGGTGTGCCGCATGGCCATGCGCATCAACGCGGGCGTGCTCATCCACGAGGTACCCTACATCGTCAACCAGACGACGGGATACTGGGATTATTCCTCCCAGGAGGCGCAGTTGGGAAAGAAGGCCAGCCACGGGTGCATCCGCGTCCAGCGACGCAACAACGACGACGGCATCAACATGACCTGGCTGTGGGACAACATCAAGGTCAACACCAAGGTGCTCGTCTGGGATGACGACGGCCGCTACCACGAATACCCGGACGCGGGGCTGCCCCTATTCTACAATCCCAACGGCGGGAAATACTATCACCTGGACCAGCGATGCAGCAGCATCAAGGATCGTTTCCTCCCGCTGAAGGGTGAGACGACCTATGGACGTCTGGAAGAAGAAGCGACCCGCGCGCTGACTCCCTGCCCCTACTGCAAGCCGCCCGTCCGTTCTGCGGAAATCGACGAGCTGAACCGGAAAAACGGGTTCTGAGGCTTTGTCCCCCGGGCAGGCGGGATGTTGCGCCCCGCCTGAAAAGCCTGTATACTTGTCATGCCAAACGAACGTCCGATGGGAGGGCAAGATGGAATTCAAGATCAAAAACGATATCGGCACCATCTATATCTCGGAAGAGGTGATGCTCAAAGTCGTCGGATACGCGACCTTGGAATGCTACGGCATCGTCGCGATGTCTTCCAAGCGCGCCAAGGACGGCTTGGTGGAGTGGCTGGGGCGGGAAAACCTCAGCAAGGGCGTGCAACTGCGCGCGGTGGACGACATGATCGACGTTGAATTGTATATCGTCGTCGAGTATGGCATTTCCGTTACGGCGGTTTGCAATTCCATCAAGGAAGTCGTGCGCTACAAGCTGGAAAGCATGACCGGCGTCAAGGTGCGCAACGTCAACATCACCGTCGAGGGAATCCGCGTCTGAGCCCCACGGTTTCGGAGGGAATACCATGCCGGATATTCGTCAGATCGACGCCAACGCGCTGCGGGAAATGGTCATCGCGGGCGCGGCGCTTCTGGAAAAGAACCGCGAGGCGGTCAACGCCCTGAACGTTTTCCCCGTACCGGACGGCGACACGGGAACCAATATGTCCATGACGATGCTCTCCGCCGTCAAGGAAATGAACGGCCGCGAGGCCGGGAGCATCGGGGAAATGGCGGAAGCCCTGTCCAAAGGCGCCCTGCGCGGCGCGCGGGGCAACTCCGGCGTCATCCTGTCCCAGCTGTACCGCGGTTTCTCGAAAGCCCTTCTGGATAAGCAGGCCGTTAACCCCGGCGAGTTCGCCGCCGCGCTGCGCGCCGGCGCAGATACCGCGTACAAGGCCGTCATGAAGCCCAAGGAAGGCACCATCCTGACTGTCGCGCGGGTCATCGCGGACGACGCGGTCAAGCAGGCGGCCATGGCTCCGGACGATTTCCCGGCGCTGTTTGAGGTCATCCTCAGGAGCGGAGAAAGCATCCTGAAGCGGACCCAGGAGATGCTGCCGGCCTTAACCCAGGCGGGCGTGGTGGACGCGGGCGGCCGGGGGCTGTTGCTGATTTACACGGGCTACGCCGCCGTCGTCAAAGGCGAGCAGGTGAACGACCTGGCCGTCGACATGAGCGGGGACAGCGCGAAGGAGCAAGAGTTCGTCGACGACCACGACCTGCTGGGCGACATCCATTTTGCCTATTGCACGGAGTTTCTCATCCAGGAGTTGAAGCCCGGCGT
>JAPXQZ010000194.1:0-3791 GCA_033813835.1 Clostridia bacterium
CGGTTCTCCGCCCGGTGGAAGCGGCTGAAGGTCTGAAGGCCCGGGATGTCCCAGTCCAGGTTGATTTTCAGGCCTGCCCCCGCGTTCTCCACCGCGCCCGTGAAGCGCAGGTCGTAGGGGCTGACCTCGATTTCCTTGTAGTGGGTCAGCGTGTCGTTCTCGGCGACGAACAGCTCCAGCACGTCCTGCCGGTAGAGGCATTCCTCATCCAGCCGGTAGATGGAATGCACCTCGTCGTCCTCCGCCAGGAAGCGCAGGAAGAAGGCCTGCTGGGCGTCGTCCCGCAGCAGGCGGAACTCGGTGGCCAGGAAGGGGCGCTTCCCGGAGACGGTCTCCAGCAGCTCGCCCGCGGGCGCCTGCTCCCAGCAGGCGTCCGCCTCTCCCGGAAAGGGCGGCAGGCTCAGGTTGTGGCAGGCGTAGCGTCCCGGTTCCGGCATGGCGGCGTCCCTCCCTTTCCAGGTTCCCCCGGGGATTTACAGCGCGGAGAGGAAATTGCGGGCGAAGGCCCTGGCCCCTTCCAGCTCCTCCGGGCTGGGCTTGAGGCGCACGCGGTAACCCTCCACGGTCCTGGCCTTCAGCTGCTCCAGCCGGCCGATGACGTTGGGCACGCCCTCGCCGGACCAGCCGTAGGAGCCGAAGGCGGAGCACACCTTGCCCTTGAGGGAACAGGGGTGCAGGGCGGCCAGCAATTCGCCGACGGGCTGCAGCATATCGCCCAGGAAGGTCGGGGTGCCCAGCAGCACGCCGTCGGCGGCTTCGATGATTTCAAACGCCCTGGCCCTGGTCGTTTCGTCCAGTTCCAGCAGCTCGGCCTTCAGCCCCGCCGCCGATACCTCCTGCGCGACGGCCTCCGCCAGCGCGCGGGTGTAGCCGTAGGCGCTCACGTAGACGATGGCGACGGATTTCGTGTCCCCCTGCGGCTTGCGCGCGAGCGCCTCGTAGAGATCGCAGATTTCCGCAATCTGGGTGTCCAGCGCCGCGCCGTGGCCGGTCAGGACCATGGAGGGGTTCAGCTCCCGCACCGAGTTGACGCCGTTTTGCACGAAGGGCTGGGCGAAGGGGCTCATGATGTCCAGGTAGTACTGCTTGACGGCCTCCAGGTATCCGTCCTTGTCCCTCACCCGGCTCATCAGCAGCTCCGGGAAGGAATAGTGCGCCCCCAGGAAGTCGCAGGTGAACAGGGCGCGGGTCCTGGTGTCGAAAGTGAACATCGTGTCCGGCCAGTGCAGGTTGGGCATCGGGTAAAACCGCAGTTCCCGGCCGCCCAGGTCCAGGGAATCCCCTTTCTTGACCGCGCGGCCCTTGAAGGGCTGGTTGATGATCTGCCCGATAAAGTTGATGGCGCTGGCGGTGCCGATGATTTCCAGCTTCGGGTTCTTTTCCAGCAGCATCGGGATGACCCCGGCGTGGTCGGGCTCGGTGTGGTTGACGATGAGGTAGTCGACCGCGGAAAAGGGCATGACCGCCTCGACGTTTTTCAGATAGGCGTCCAGGAAGCCGTCCTTGGCGGTCTCCACCAGGGCGCTTTTGCTCTCCCCGCGGACCAGGTAGGCGTTGTAGCTGGTGCCGTGGGGCGTCTTCATGATGATGTCGAAAACTTCCAGCGTCGGGTTCTGTACGCCGACGGAATAGATGTTGTCCAGGATTTCCGGCATTGTGGCTAGAGCCTCCTTGCTATAGTAGCGTGCGCGGTTTGATTATACCATACCTTGGCGCCCGCCGCCGCCCCCAAATAATTGAGGATTCGGGCATTCGGGTTGCGCTTCAGGAAACAAAAAGGCTTGTCAAATTGTATAAGGGCATTGTATATTGTTGTGAGGGCGCAAGACCTGATAATGGTCAAGCTCAATACGAATCACGGAGGTAATCCTACATGAAGAAACTGGTAGCTTTGTTGCTGGCAGGCCTGATGCTCATGGGCGTCCTGGGCGTGGCCGCGGAAGCCAAGGAGCCGGCGATCGGCGGGGAGATCATCTACGGGTCTTCCACAGAAATTTCCGGCGACTGGGCCCACGGCGCCATCTGGACGAACAACGCCTCGGACAACCGGATCCGCGGGCTGATGAACGACTACAGCACCATCTCCTTTGACCAGGGCGGCGCGATGGTCCTCAACCGTTCCGTCACCGAGAGCGTCGACCAGAAGGAAAACGAAGACGGCACCAAGACCTTCACCGTCAAGATTTTCAAGGATCTCGTGTTCAACGACGGCACTCCCATCACCGCCAAGAACTACGTGGCCAGCGTGCTGCTGTTCGCGCATCCCACGCTCATCGCCCTGGGCAGCAAGTCCACAGCGGCCGACTTCTTCGTCGGCGGCAAGGAGTTCAAGTCGGGCGAAAAGGAGAGCTTCGCGGGCGTGCGGCTCATCGACGACTACACCTACGCGCTGACCATCGTGAAGGACTACCTCCCCTACTTCTACGACCTGTCCTATGCCAGCCTCACCCCGCTGAGCATCAACATGTGGCTGGGCGACACCTATGACGTCAAGGACGACGGCGAAGGTGCCTACTTCGTGGGCGACATGTCCATCGCGACCCTGGCCTTCCGCGTGGCGGACGTCCGCTTCCGCTCCGAAGGCCGCGTCACCGCAGGCCCCTACAACCTGGTCAACTACGACAAGGGCGCCCGGCAGGCGGTGCTGGAGATCAACCCCAACTACAAGGGCAACTTCGAAGGCCAGAAGCCCCACGTGCAGAAGATCATCTTTGTCAAGACCGAGCAAGCCACCCAGTTTGACGCGCTGAAGACCGGCGGCATCAACCTGATCAACGGCCTCACCGGCGGCGAGGACGTCAACGCCGCGCTGGACCTGGTGGCCGAGGGCGGCTTCCAGACCGTCAACTACGAGCGCAACGGCTACGGCAAGCTGATGTTCCAGTGCGACTTCGGCCCGACCCAGTTCAAGGCCGTGCGCCATGCCATCGCCCACCTGCTCAACCGCCCCGAGTTCGCCAACACCTTCACCGGCGGCTTCGGCGCCCTGGTTCACGGCCCCTACGGCCTGGCCATGTGGATGTACAAGGACTCCGAGCAGGAGCTCAACGAGAAGCTGAACACCTACCCCTACTCCCTGGACGACGCGACCAAGATACTGGTCGAAGACGGCTGGACGCTGGACGCCGAGGGCAAGGAGTGGACCTCCGGCCTGCGCTACAAGAAGGTTACCGCCGAGGAAGCCGGCCAGTACGAGCACAACGTGACCCTGGCCGACGGCACCGTGCTGATGCCGCTGGTCATCGAGTGGGCCTCCTCCGAGGGCAACCCGGTGTCCGAGCTGCTGGCGACCATGCTGGCCAAGAACCCCGACGTCGCCACCGCGGGCATGGAAATCCGCCAGAGCATCATGACCTTCCCCGAGCTGCTCAACTGGATGTACCGCGACAAGACCGTCGGCGAGCAGTACGGCGTGCCGAAGTTCGGCATGTACAACCTGGCCACCAACTTCACCCCCATCTATGACATGTCATTCAGCTGGACGAGCGACCCGGAGAAGGTGGCCCTGGGCTACAACTCCAACTTCCTCTTCGACGAGAAGCTGGACAAGCTGTCCATGGACATGGTCTACGGCGTGAAGTCCGACGATCCGGAAGGCTACCGCAAGCTGTGGGTTGACTACATCGACCTGTGGAACGAGCTGCTGCCTGAGATCCCGCTGTACTCCAACGTTTACTACTCTGTCTTCGCCAACAAGCTGAAGGGCTACACCGAAAGCTCCCTGTGGGATTTCGACTCCTCCATCGTCTATGCCTGGATCGAGGAGTAACAAACCGGCAAACGCATAAACC
>JAPXQZ010000195.1:0-3769 GCA_033813835.1 Clostridia bacterium
CTTTTGGAGTGGAATGAGGAGGCGCAGCGCTATACCGCGGCGCACCACCCGTTCACCATGCCCATGGAAGAGGACTTTCATCTGCTGGAGGAGCATCCGGAGCAGGTCCGGGCAAAATCATACGACCTGGTGCTCAACGGCATTGAGATGGGCTCCGGCTCCATCCGCATCCACGCCGCCGACCTCCAGGAAAGAATGTTCTCCCTGTTGGGCTTTACCCATGAGGAGGCCTGGGAGCGATTTGGATTCCTGCTGGAGGCTTTCCGTTACGGCACGCCGCCGCACGGCGGTTTTGCCTTTGGCATCGATCGGCTGATGATGATGCTGACCGGCGCTGAAAGCCTGCGTGACATTATCGCTTTTCCCAAGGTTCAGAACGCGTCCTGCCTGATGATGGAGACGCCGTCCTTTGTCGGGGAAGACCAGCTGCGTCTGCTGCATCTGCGCCTGGACAAGGGCTGACGGCCCCTCGTCTTGTAAACGCAGGCCTGTTTTGCTATACTGAACCGAATCCTCAAGGAGGTGCGGGACATGGTTCAGAAAAAAGACAACCTTCCTGTCAACGCCGAACCGGCGGTAAGGGACGGCGGTACAATTTCCTACGCGAACGAAGTCATCGCCATCATCTCCGGCATCGCCGCCAGCGAGATTGAGGGCATCGCCGGCATGGTGACCGCCGGCGGCCTGGGTGAGATCATCAGCAAGAACCGCAACATCACCCGCGGGGTCAAGGTGGAGGTCGGGACGGAAGAGGTTTCCGTCGATCTGTATACCATCGTCGAATACGGGCAGCCAATCCAGAAAGTCGCTTCCGAGGTGCAGGAGAACGTCCGCAAGTCCATCGAATCCATGACCGGCCTGCGCGTAGTGCGCGTGGACATTCACGTACAGGGCGTCAGCTTCGAAAAGGACAAGCAGGATGCCCAAAACCGCCTGGAAGCCGCCAACGTCCAGCATCTGCAGGCGCCGGAACAGCCCAGGAGGGGCATGAAAGCCGCGAAGGAGCCGCCAGAAGCGAAAGCGCAGGCGGCGGAAGCGCAAAAACCAGAGGCTTCCGACGCACAGGAATCCCAGAACGTGGTTCCTGAAATCATTCAGGATGCGCCCATGGCGGAAGAAGCAACTCCTGAATCGGGGGATGCGGCCTTGGAAAATCAGGCCGCGCCGGCGGAAAAACAGAACAAGAAGCCGCCTGCCAAACGCCGTAAGGCATAAAGCCTCATGGACACGAAACTGAAATTCAGCCAGCGCGTCGTCCTGCTCGCCGGGGCGCTGATGTTGATTGTCATCGGCGCCGCCATTCTTGCGGGCAGCCTGCAGTTCAACGAAATCCCCATCCGCCGGGAAGGCGAGGGGTTCTTCACGATTGCGCGCCTTGTGCTGGTCGTCGCGGGTGGGCTAACCATCCTGCTAGGGTTTTTCCTGCTGACCCTGCCGCACAAATTGAAGGCGGGCAGGGACAGTTTTGTCGTCCAGCAGACGGATTCCGGGGAAATGCGCATCAGCGTGCAGGCGGTGGAGAGCATTGTGCAGAAATGCCTCTCCCAGCATGAGGAAATCAAACTGCAAAGCCTCCAGGTGGTGAACACCCGCGGCGGCGTCATCGTCAGCCTCAAGGCGGACCTGGCCGGCAACGTCAATATCCCCCTGGCGGTATCCGCCCTGCAGAAGCATATCCGGCAGCACCTGAGCGCCACCGCCGGAATCGACGCGAAAGAAGTCCGGATTCTCGTGCAAAGCGCGGACAACACCGTCCGCACGTCGCCCTATCTGGTCAAACCCGAGGAACTGAGCCTGCCGCGCAATCCCACGCCCGCAGACTACCAGGACAAAAAGGAAGGTAAGCCATGAACAAACTGGAAGAAATGCTGAAGGACGCATTCAAGCCCGGGACAGCCAGGGGTAAGTTCTGCTTTGGCCTGGCTTTCTTCCTTTTAGCCCTGATGTTTGTGGTCTTCGGCTTCTGGAAAACGCTGTTCATCGCGCTGCTGACCGCTTTCGGCGTATTCATCGGTTCCGCGGAAACCATCGGCAAGGCGACCGCCAAGCTGATTGACAAGGTCTATCCGCCCCGCAACCAGAAGGTCGTCTACACCCAGGAGGATATTGAGAAGGTCAAGAAGGCCGCCGATCTGAAAAAGGGTGCGCGGGCAAAACCGGAAGGCGCCCCCGCGGAGGACGCGGAAACCGGGGATAAAAAGGAAGCGCAGGGCTGAATGTCGCGGCACGCGGCGAGGCGGGTGGCGCTTCAGATGATTTACGCCCGCCTTTTGGGCGGCGAGGATTGCCACAGCGTCTTGGAGGGCGGGGAGGATACCCTCAACGTCGGCGAAGACGAACCCTTTATCCATGCCGCTTTGGACGCGGTCCTGAGACGCCGGACGGAGTACGACCAGATCATCCAAACCCTGAGCCCCGGGCGCGCCCTGGAGCGGATCCCCCTGTTGAACCGCTCGATTCTTTATCTGGCGATGCACGAGTTGTCCAGGGAAGAGGACTCTCCAAGCGTTGTCATCAACGAGGCGGTTGAGTTGGCAAAGCGATACGGGGAGGACAGCGACGGACGGTTCGTCAACGGCGTTCTGGGCAATGTGACGCGCAGAAAATTGCTGTGAAGCGGGCAATCCTGGGGCTGGACACCAGCTGCTACACCACCTCCTGCGCGCTGATGGGCGAAGACGGCAAGGTGGAGGCAGATGTCCGGATGGGGCTTCAGGTACCCCGTGGGGAGCGCGGCCTTCGCCAGAGCGAGGCCGTTTTTGAACACCTTAAGCAGCTGCCCGCGGCATTGGAGCAAGCCTTCGGACAGGCCGGTCCCTTGTGGCTGGCGGGCGTCTGCGCGTCTGAAAAGCCGGTGGACGATGAGGATTCCTATATGCCGGTTTTTCAGGCGGGCCTTTCGTTTGGCAGGGCTTTGGCTGCATCCTTCGGCGCCCCCCTTGTTCGGACCACGCACCAGCGGGGGCATTTGGCGGCGGCGGAAATCGGGCTGGGGGAGTTGCCGGGAATCCACCTCGCGGTTCACCTCTCCGGCGGCACAACGGAAATCCTGCTGCGGGAAGGGGACTCCATCAAGTTGCTGGGCGGCACGCGGGATATCAGCGCGGGACAGTTGCTCGACCGCCTGGGGGTCAGCCTTGGCGCCTCCTTTCCCGCCGGGCCTTACATGGACGTGCTTGCCGCAGGCGGCAGGGCAACCGGCCGATATCCAGCTGCAATCCGTGACGGCGGTGTCAGTTTTTCCGGCGCGGAGGCCGCTGCGCTCCGCGACCTGGGGCAGGGAGGCATTTCGCCGGAGCAGGTTGCCGCGGAGCTTTTCGACCACCTGGCCCGCAGCCTGGCGCGGCTGATAGGCCATTGGCATAAACGGACGGGCGCTGAAACCGTGCTGGTCACCGGCGGTGTGGCGGCTTCCTCCTTGCTGCGGGAGAGCCTTCGGGAAAGGCTTCGGAAGGAAGCGCCGGAATTGCGGATGGCGTTCGGGAAACGGGAGTACGCGGGCGATAACGCTGTTGGGGTCGCGCGCATTGGTTTCCATAGGATATTCAAGCAATAGGAGGGGCGTATGGCAGTCATTCTAAACGGAAAGGAACTTGCTGAACAGCTCACTGCACAGCAGAAGGAGCGGGTCGCGGAACTCAAGGCCAATGGCATCTATCCCGGACTGGCTGTGGTGCTCGTAGGGGAGAATCCTGCCAGCCAGATTTACGTGCGCAACAAAGGCCTTGCTTGTGAAGAGGTTGGCATTTACTCCCGGACGGTCCGCCTG
>JAPXQZ010000196.1:0-3764 GCA_033813835.1 Clostridia bacterium
CTCTTGTCCATATACTCGCCCAGGCGCGTGCGCGGCTTATGGATGCCCGGCGTATCCACGAACACAATCTGCCATCCCTCGCCGTTCTTGATGCCGATGATCTGGTTGCGCGTCGTCTGCGGGCGGGGGGAGATGATGGCCACCTTCTCGCCCACCAGGGCGTTGAGCAGGGTGGACTTTCCCACGTTGGGGCGCCCGACGATGCTGACGAAGCCGGATCTGAAGGCAGCGCCGTCACTGCCCATTGGCCTTATCCTCCTCAAAGCGCAGGAAGCTGTGCGGCAGCAGCGCATCCAGCGACGACTCCTCCCGGCCGCCGTCCCATGCGATCAGCACGCGGAGATTCGGCGCGAACTCGGACAGAACCTGGCGGCAGGCGCCGCAGGGCCAGGGCGCGGTGCCCTCCGCGGTGATCGCAATGGCTTCAAACTCCCTGGAACCCTCGCTGACCGCCTTGAACAGCGCGGTGCGCTCCGCGCAGTTGGTCAGGCCGTAGGACACGTTTTCAACATTGCATCCGGTGAAGACCCTGCCTTCCCTGTCCCGCAGCGCGGCGCCGACGCGGTAGCCGGAATAGGGAACGTAGGCCGCCTCGCGGGCCTTGAAGGCAGCGGCCACCAGTTCAATGTCCGGCTGCCCCAGCGCCTCTTCCTCTTTCTTGCGCATCAGGTTTCGCTCCTCTTCGTTTTGGTGATCGTACCCCAGCAGGTGAAAGACGCCGTGCACGAACAGGTAGGAAAACTCCCGCTTTGGGGAGTGCCCAAATTCCGCCGCCTGCCAAAGGGCGCGGGGCGCGGAAATCACGACGTCCCCCAGGAAAAACGCGCCGGAACCGCTGTCCCACATCGACGGAGGAAAAGGGGCGCCCGGGCGTGCGGACAGCGCGGCGGCGGGAAAACTCAGCACGTCCGTCGGTTGGTCCAGCCCCCGGTGTTCCCGGTTAAGACCTTGGATCACAGCGTCATCCGTCAGCGTCAGGGTCAGGGCGCAGGGGGAGACGACGCGCTGCGCGCGCAGGCAACATTCCAGCAGATACTCAAACTCCCGGTCGGAGAGGGGGGCTTCCGTTTCGCGCAGGACGGAAATCATGGCTTGGCTTTCGGCGCCGGAGCGTTCGGCTGGAGGGATTCCGGCGTCTGCGGCGGCGCAGCGGCGCCCGACGCGCGGGCGGGCTTGCGCATCTGCTGCAGGTGTGCGAGCAGCCGTTCGCCTGGGGGCAGCCGGTCCGGCGGCGGGGGATACTCGATGCGCTCGTGGAAAACGCCGTAGATGACCGAGGCGCAGGTGTCCCGGATGGTCTGCAGGTCGCGGAGAGTCAGCGGGGAAGCGTCCAGCAAGCCGCTGTCGGCTTTCTGGCGGATCAGCCCCTCGATGGAGGTCGCGATTTCCTCGCGGGTTGGGTTGGACAGCGTGCGGATGGCGGCTTCCACGGTGTCGCAGACCATGATGAGAGCGCCTTCCGCCGTCCGCGGCGGGACACCGTCGTAGCGGAACGCGGCCTCGTCCACCGGCTTATCACCAGCCTCAGCCAGCGCCTTGTTGTAAAAATACGCGACGAGGGAATTGCCGTGGTGCTCAGCGATGATCTGCTGGATTTCGGCCGGAAGGCGGTACTGACGGGCCAGCGCAAGGCCTTCGCGGACGTGGGAAATGATGATGGCGGCGGACACCTGGGGGTCGGTGGTGTCGTGGATGTTGGAAGCGCCGATCTGGTTTTCCTTGAAGTAAAGGGGCCGCTTGAGCTTGCCGATGTCGTGGAAATAGGCGCCGGCGCGCGCGAGCAGGGGTTTGGCGCCGATGGCTTCCGCGGAGGCCTCCGCCAGGTTGGCGATGATGATGCTGTGGTGGTAGGTGCCCGGCGTTTCCAGCAGCAGCCGGCGCATCAGCGGATGGTTCGGGTTGGTGAGGTCCAGCAGCCGCATGGGGGTCGGGAGGTTGAACAGGGATTCGACCGCCGGCTGCAGGGACAGGCAAAGCAGCGCGTTGATGACCCCACCCGCCAGCGCCCAGAGGGCTTTGTTGGTCGGGTTGGTCATGGACATGCTGCCCATCAGGCCGGTCGCGAAAATGATGAGAAAATTGGCAAAACCGACCAGCGCGCCGGTGAACAGCAGGAAGGAGCGCTGGTACCGGTTGTTGAGCAGGAGCACGGAGAGGGCGCCGGAAAAGGAGGAGATGATGAGCAGGTTGATGACGTCGGCGGACGTGCCGCCCGAACCCGACAGCATCAGGGAGGCGACCAGCGTGGTGGAAAGCCCCGTGATAAAAGCGGGCAGGGCGCCCAGGGTGACGGTGAGGAGCATATAGGGCAGCACCAGGGGCGCCAGATACAGCAGCTGGACGGACTTGGCCAGGTAGCCCAGCGCGAGCGTCAGCACGGCGGCGAGGTAGAGGATGGCCAGCCGCTTGCCGTCAAAGTATACGTCGGGACAAAAGTGTCGCAGGAGAACAGCCATCAGGGCCAGGATGGCGGCGACCAGCACCAGGGCGCCCGCGTACATCGCGTAGTCGACGGAATTGTCGCTGAGCAGCCCCAGGCTGTTGAGCGTCGAAATCTGGTTTTCCGTCACGCGCCCTTCGCCCATGACGACGATATTCTGCCCCTGTTTGTATAATACGGGCTCAACCGCGTCCCATGCCGTCTTCCGGGCGGCTTGGGTGGCTTCCTCATCAACGACCATGTTGGGCTCGATGATGCCCCGCAATATGGGCAGGACGACATTCTGCAGCAGGCTGACGCTGGTCTTGAAGCCGACCACCTGCATGATGCCGTTGATAGCCAGGGCCTCCTGGTTCTGGGTCACGTTGCCCTGCATGGCGTTGCGGATGGCAGGGTTCAACGCGGCGTACATCTCGTCAAACTGGGCGGAAGGGGCGTTCATCAGCGTGGTCAGCTGGAAGTCCTCCAGCCGCACCAGGTCCATCAGTTCGCGCGCGGCTTGGAGTTCCTCACCCGAATAGGCGCGGTCCGGGCCGTAATCCGGCAGGGACTGGGCGAATTGCCTCACGGAAGACATTTGTGCATAGACGTCTTCCAGGTTGTTCATGACTTCCTCGGTCACGCCCTCCTGGTAGTGGAAAACCGGCATCACCGCGTCCGCCGCTGCCTTACGGTAGCGAAGCGTGGTCAATTCATCTTCCACGTCCTTATTCGCGGCGATGGTCTGGTTGGGGACCATGCCGACGTAGAGGTTGTAGCGCTTCGGCGTCACGGTGAGCATGAAAACGATCAGGCATAGCAGCGAGCCCGACAGGATGACGGACATACGCAGGAAGCCGCCGGAGTGCAACGTGCGGGACAACCCGGAAAAGCGGGCGCCGGGGGACGGCTTCACGGAAAGGGGACGCTCATGCATGGGGTTTTCCTTCCCCTTCGTATTCCTCATAGGCCTTCACGATGCGGGCGACCAAGTCGTTGCGCACGACGTCCTCCCGCGTCAGGCGGGCGATGCTGACACCCTCCACATCCTTGAGCACTTCGAGCGCGACCAGCAGGCCGGAATGGCGGGAGGGCGGCAGGTCGATCTGGGTCGGGTCACCGGTGACGACGCAACGGGCATTGCGGCCCATGCGGGTCAGGAACATCTTGATCTGTTCGGGCGTAGCATTCTGCGCCTCGTCCAGGATGATGAAGGCATCGTTCAAGGTCCGGCCACGCATAAACGCCAGCGGCGCCACCTCGATGTTGCCGCGCTCCGCCATGCGCTGGTAGGCCTCGATGCCCATGATTTCATAGAGGGCGTCATACAGCGGGCGCAGGTAGG
>JAPXQZ010000197.1:0-3727 GCA_033813835.1 Clostridia bacterium
CGTCGTTTCTTTCGCGCGGGCGGTGCCGGATGGCCTGGCCACACAGGGGCCTTACCGGCTCATCCGCAACCCGATGTACCTGGCGTATTTCCTGTATTACCTGGGCTGCGCCGTCCCGGCGCGCTCCATCCCGCTCCTCGTGCTCTTGGTTGTCTTCCAGGCAGGCGCCCACTTCCCGATCCTGGCGGAGGAACGCTGGTGCCTGGACAGATTTGGCGCGCAGTGCGTGGTGTATATGGAAAAGGCGGGGCGCTACCTGCCGCGGCTGCGCCGCGGCGTGCGCTGAGCACGCCGGGGAGCCGGCAGGGTTCCTCCTTAATAGGTATGAGAAAGAAAACCGGAGCGGATTATCGGCTTATTCGTTGCGTCCGTTTATGGACTTTGGTTCCGTCCTTCGATAAACTCCGACATTTCCGGGCGTATATCCTGGGACAATAGAATGCGCTGCCCGTCGGAGGCGAGCCGGATGAGGCCCCAGGTGGCGAACAGGTAGCCCACTTGCCGCCGGTCCAGGTATTGCTGCGCTTCCAGGGTATCCAGGGAGCCGTGGGTGATGAGAGCATATTCCGGGCGGACGGCGGCAAGGAAATCCGGGTGCAGGATTTCCTGAGCATGGTGGGGATATTTGAGGACGTCCGCCCGCAGGTCGTGGCGCGCGGCCAGCCTGGACTGGGTGAGGCGGTTGACGTCCGCGGCCAGGAGCAGGGCGGTGTCGCCGAAGGTGACGCGCAGCACGGCGCTGGAGGCATTGGGGTCCTTTCCCATATTCTGCAGGACTGTTATTTCCGCGCCGCCCAGCGGAATCACGTCCCCGTCCTTCACGCGGCGGATCGGGACGCCCGCGCGGTTCAGCGCGCGGACCGCCGGCAGCTGGACGACGTTGTATCCGCCGTAATCCTCGGGAAAAGCGGTATAAAACAGGCCGATTTCGAAGTATTCCAACAGCGGCCTGAGGCCGCCCAGGTGGTCTTCGTGCGGGTGGGTGGAAAAGGCGGCGTCAATGCGCTTGATGCCCAGCCCTTCCAGCGCGGCGCGGATCAGCCCGGCGTCGTCGCGCTTCCCCATGTCGACCAGCATCCGCCGCCCCCCGCAGGACAGCAGCATGCTGTCGGCGCCCAAAAGTGGAAAGACGTACAACTCCAGCATATCCCCGCCAGGCGGAAAGGGTTCGGCCTCTTCCGCCAGGAACACGCGCCGGGCTGCCGCCGGCTCCGTTTCAGCTGCCGATGAAAACAGGATGGACAGGCACAGCAAGGCCGACGCCAGGCCGACGAACCAGGCGGCGAATGGTTTTCGCGCCGCGACTTCAGTCATAATTATAACCGCTGAGGATGGGTGCCCGGCCCTGCATCCGGTCCTGCGGCTGCTCGAACCAGGACAGCGCCAGGAAGGAGCCGGCGACGTTGTGGACGTTGTCAAAGCCCAGCTGCATCAAGGCGCGCACGGCATTGTAGCTCCGCTGGCCTGTACGGCACAGGACATAGACGGGGCGGTCCTTCGGTACCTCCCGGAGGCGTTCCCGCAGCTCACCCAGGGGAATGTTGAGGGAACCCAGAATATGCCCGAAATCATATTCCTCCTTCTCCCGCACGTCTAGGAAGAAGGCGCCCTGCGCGTGCAGGCCGCGCACCCTGGAAAAAGGCACGGCGCTGACCAGCCCCTGCAGCTGGTCGCAGGCAGACAGCGCCGCGTGGTGCACCACGTCGCGGGCGGAGGAAAAGTGCGGCGCGTAGGCCAGATCCAGATCCTTCAGATCCCAGACCGTGGCGCCGAAGCGCATGGCGGTGGCGACCACGTCGATGCGCTTGTCAACGGCGCCGCGGCCTACTGCCTGCGCGCCCAGCACCCTGCCGGTCGGCTTTTCATAGATCAGCTTGAAGAAAACGGGCGAGGCGCCCGGCATGATGCCGACGCGGTCGGCGGGGACGACGAAGGAGACGGCGAAATCAAGGCCCTCTGTTTCGCACTGCCGCTCGTTGAGCCCGGTGGACGCCGCGTTGAGAGAAAATACGCGCAGCACGGAACTGCCCAGCACGTCCCCCAGGCTTTCCGTGACGCCGCCGGCCGCGTTGGCCGCCTGCCGCGCCTGCCTAAGCGCCGGGCCGGCCAGCGCCAGGCGGTTCTTCTTGCCAGTCAGGCGGTGCCTGACTTCGATGGCGTCCCCCACGGCGAAGATGTCAGGGTCGGAGGTGCGCATCTCCCCGTCCACCAGAATAGCCCCGGTCTTGCCGATCTCCAGCCCCGCGTCGTGGGCCAGCGTGGTCTCGGGCCGCACGCCGATGGCCATGATGACCATCTGCGCCGGCAGCCGGGCGCCGGAAGACAGGGTGACACCCTCCCGGTCGACGGCGGCCACGCCGTCCCCCAGGCGAAGGTCCGCCCCGTGCTCCAGGATTTCCTTGTGCAGCAGCTGGGCCATGTCCATATCCAGGGGCAGCATGACCTGCGGCGCCATGTCGGCCAGGGCGACCCTGAGACCAGCGGTCACCAAGTTTTCCATGACCTCCAGGCCGATGAAACCGCCACCGATGACCACGGCCTCCCGCACCCGGTGTTCCCGGACGTAGGCGTCGATACGCTCCACGCCCGTGACATTCCTGACGGTAAACACGTGGGGGAGGTCAGCCCCCGGACAGGTGGGGGGCAGGATGGGCGAGGCGCCGGGGGACAGGAAGAGCGCGTCGTAGGGCAGGTCCTCCTCGCTTCCCTTTTCAAGATTCTTCACCCGGACAGTTTTCCGGGCGCGGTCAATCTTCACTGCCTCATGGAACGTCAGGGCACGGATGCGGTAGCGCCGCCAGAAGGTATCCGGATCCATGAGCAGCAGCTCGCCGGAGGAAGCGATTTCGCCGCCCAGGAAATACGGCAGCGCGCAGTTGGAGAAGGAGACGTCCCGCCCCCTTTCCAGCATGGTGATGTCCGCGGACTCGTCCAGCCGGCGCAGGCGCGCCGCGACAGAGGCGCCGCCCGCGACGCCCCCCACGATCAGGTACTTCTTCCCCATTTCCATCCCTTTCCTTTCAGGAGCGTTTTTGCGGCGTAATCTCCACACGCAGGGCTGACCCGCGCAGGGAACCCAGCATCTCCGGCGTCAGCCGCGCCTCGGCCATCTCGCCCGGGGTCAGAATCAGCCGGCGCTGGCTGGACAGCACCCTGTCCCCCGAAGACAGGGTGACATAGTGGTTCTGGTAGACCCGGTCAGGCCGGAACATCAGGTCCACGGCCTGCAGATCGCCCTCCTTCGGCAAATCGAGCCGCTGGGGCACCGTGCCGCGCACGCCCTCGCCGTCCTGAACCGGCACCCGGTCGAAGGGACGCTTGCCATCCTGGAGGTACCGGGCGGCAGCCTCCCCGGCCAAAGCGCTTTCCCGGCTGACAAAATCCACCAGGTCGTGCACGTGCAGGACGTTGCCGCAGGAAAAGACGCCGTGGACGTTGGTTTCCAGACGGTCGTTGACGACAGGCCCGCCGGTCGCGGGCGACAGGCGCACCCCCGCGCCCAGGGACAGTTCGTTTTCCGGAATCAGCCCCACGGACAACAGCAGGGTGTCGCACGCATAATCGATTTCCGTGCCTGGTATGGGCCGGCGGTCCTCCCCCACCCGGGCGACGGTGACCCCGCAGAGGCGTTCCCGCCCCTTCACGTCCACCACAGTATGGGAGAGCAGCAGGGGAATATCGTAATCGTGCAGGCACTGGACGATGTTGCGGTTCAACCCGCTGGAAT
>JAPXQZ010000198.1:0-3726 GCA_033813835.1 Clostridia bacterium
GTCCCTGGCCGCCGGCGCGCTGGCGGAAACGGGCGTGGACACCAACCCGGCGGAGAAGAACGGCGTCAAGTACAAGGGCACCGTCAAGATCGGCTCCGTCATGTGCGAGACCGGCGCGGTCGCCGGCGTCGGCGTCCCCTACAGCCAGTTCTACAAGCTGTTCGTCAAGTACATCAACGAGGTGATGGGCGGCGTGGCCAAGGGCGCGGACGGCCTGGGCTACTACCTGGACCACACGGCCTACGACGATGGCACCGACGGCGCCCAGGGCCTCATCTACATGCAGAAGCTGATCGAGGACGACCAGGTGTTTGCGCTGGTGGGCAACCTGGGCACCTGGAACATCGCCTCCTCCCAGGAGTACATCGTCGAGTCCGCCATCCCCTCCGTCTACTGGGGCACCGGCTCCGCCCTGCAGTACTACCTGCCCGCCGAGGGCAACCAGCGCTACACCTTCCCGGTGCAGCCCATCTACATCACCGAGGGCCGCATCATGCTGCTGCGCGCCCTGAACATGCCCGCCATCGCGGACTCCAACGTGGCGGAGGTCAAGAAGGTCGGCGTCATCTTCTCCGCCGACGACTCCGGCACCCAGATCGAGTCCGGCGTCAAGATGCAGTATGACCTGGTGCCCGAGGACAAGCGCCCCGAAATCGTGTACGTGAAGGTGAACTCCCAGGTGGCGGACGAGCTGACCAGCCAGGTCGCGCAGCTGGAAGGCGCCGACGTGGTCATCATCGGCGGCCTGCAGGCCTACTTCAACCCCATCTACACCGCCATGCAGTCCAACCCCGCCAGCCGCGGCATCCCCACCATCGTTTCCTACGTGAACGTCGCGCCCAGCAACATCCCCACCGACCTGGCCAACCAGCCGGACACCAGCGATATTTACGGCGGCGCCTGGGTCGTCATCGACCCGGCCGCGCAGACCGAGCGGCAGAAGGCCGACATCGCCCAGTTCGCCGAAGTGCTGCGCTGGGGCCTGGAGAAGGGCCATATCTCCCAGGATGACTTCAACGCCTACTCCGTCTCCGCCTACTCCATGTCCTCCTTCATCGCCCTGAACGTGTTCATGGCCGGCATCAACCGCCTGGCCGACAAGGAAATCACCCGCCCCGCCTTCCTGGAGGCGATGGAATCCGCCCGCGTGGACGTGCCGATCTCCGGCGGCGTGGACTATTCCAACGGGCAGCGCATCGGCCTGGACGGCATGGCCTTCGCCAAGTTCGTCAAGGGCTACACCGACCCCGCCCTGGCCTTCGTCACCGTGGACGGCATGAAGTCCATCGGCGAGCTGCTGGGCGAATAAACGACTCAACCCGGTAAAACGAACGGATTTCCCGGGGAGGAAGCCCGCGGGCTTCCTCCCCGCCTTGCGGACACGGGCAAATGAAAGGAGCGGACATGGACTACAGGGACAAGTTGATTTCGGTGCAGCAGGCGGTTGACCTGGTCAATTCCGGCGACTATATCGTCACGGGGCTGGGCGCCTCGACCGCCCACGCGTTCTTCAGCCACCTGCACACGGCGGCGGACCGGCTCCGGGATGTGCGCATCTCCACCTGCCTGCCCTTTTACGAGTACCCCTGCCTGCTCGACGGGAAGTACAAGCAGAGCTTCCTGCACGACAGCTGGTTCTACAACGGACCGACCCGCAAGGCGCAGGCCAACGGCACGACCAGCTACGTGCCCAACCACCTGCACAGCGCCGCCGACAAGCGCCTGGCCTACCGCAGGCCGCGCATCTTCGTGGGCGTCGCCGCAATGCCGGACAAGCACGGCAACATCTCCCTGTCCTGCTCCAACACCTACGAGACCCGGTTCATCGAGGCGGCGGACCTGGTCATCCTGGAAATCAATCCCAACTACCCGCGCACCTTCGGCGACCACATCCTGCGCCTGAGCGAGGTGGACTACCTGGTGGAATCCGACTACCCCGTGCCCGCGCTGCCGGAGGTGCCCATCTCCGACAAGGACCGCACCATCGGCAACCTGGTCGCCGCGCAGATCCACGACGGCGACTGCCTGCAGCTGGGCATCGGCGGGATGCCCAACGCCATCGCCGACGCGCTGTACGGCAAGAAGGACCTGGGCATCCACACCGAGATGATGACCACAAATATGATGAACCTGTACAAGGCGGGCGTCATCACCGGGCGGAAAAAGCAAATCCAGAAGGGCAAGATGGTCTGCACCTTCGTGATGGGCTCCAAGGAGCTGTACGAGTTCGTGGACGACAACCCGATGGTGGAGGTGCTGGAGGGCAGCTACACCAACGACCCCTTCGTCATCGCGCAGAACGACAACATGGTGTCCGTCAACTCCACCCTGGCCGTCGACCTGACCGGGCAATGCGCCAGCGAGTCCATCGGCTCCGTCCAGTTCTCGGGCACCGGCGGGCAGTCGGACACGGCGACGGGCGCGCAGCGCTCCCGCGGGGGCCGCTCCTTCATCTGCCTGTATTCCACCGCCCTGGTCAAAAACCCGAAGACCGGCGAGCGCGAGGAAATCAGCAAGATCGTGCCGCAGCACGCGCTGGGCTCCGCCGTCACGCTCTCGCGCAACGACGTGGACCGCGTGGTGACCGAATACGGCATCGCCGAGCTGCGCGGCACCACCATCGCCGAGCGGGTGGAGCGGCTCGTCGCCATCGCGCACCCAAGGTTCCGGGAAGAGCTGTGGCGCCAGGCGCTGGACGCCGGCATCCTGTCCCTCCGGTGAGCGCGTTCGCCTTCCGGGGGAAAACGGTCTATTACGAGATCGTCGGGGAAGGAAAGCCCCTCCTTCTGCTCAACGGCATCATGATGTCCACCCGCTCCTGGGCGCCCTTCCTGGACGCCTTCCAGCAGGGAGGCAACCGGCTGCTGCTGGTCGACCTGTTGGACCAGGGGCAGTCAGCGGCCATGGACGGCCCCTTCGGCCTGCCGCTGCAGGCGGAGATGCTCGACGCCCTGCTGCAGGAGCTGGGCATCGAACAGGCCGCGGTGTTCGGCACCAGCTATGGCGGGGAGGTAGCCCTGAACCTGGCGGTCAACTATCCCCGGCGGGTCGGGAAGCTGGCGCTGGCCAACACCGTCGCCCGCACCAACGCGTGGCTGCGGGAAATCGGGGACGCCTGGATCCTGGCGGCGGGCGACCCGATGGCCTACTATTCCACCACCATCCCGGTCATCTACAGCCCGGACTTCTACGACCGCCGGGCGGACTGGATGGCAAGGCGCAAGGAACTGCTGACGCGGACGGCCTTCGCCGACCCCCAGTTCTTAGCCCGCATGGAGCGGCTGACGCGCTCGGCCGAGGCCCACGACGTCTCCGCGCAGCTCCACGAAATCGCCTGCCCCGTGCTGCTGATTTCCTCCGAGCAGGACCACGTGACGCCGGTGGAGGAGCAGGTCTTTATCCGGGAGCGCGTCAAGGACGCCCAGCACGTCGTGCTGCCCAAAACCGGGCACGCCGCTTTCTACGAGCGGCCCGACCTGTTTTCCGCCATCCTGATGGGCTTTGTCAACCACGATGGGCCCATCGTGCTGCCATGACGCCGGGACGGCGCCGGAGGGCGGGATGAACAAGCCGAAGACCAGCCGCGGGCAAAGCACGATGAACCGCATCATCCGCGCGGCGGAGACGGAGTTTGGCCGCAAGGGCTACCACAACACCACCGTCAACGACATCGCCCTGCGGGCCAAGGTGGCCCCGGGGACCATCTATAGGGCATCTCTAAAAACC
>JAPXQZ010000199.1:0-3723 GCA_033813835.1 Clostridia bacterium
GTCATCCTGGGCGTCATGCCGACGCGGCCGCGCTTCAGCCTGCTCATCGCCCGGCTCCGCGCCCTGGCGCTGGCCCTGTCCCTTCCGTCCAAGCCCGCGCGGGGGCCGGGGGGCGACGCCCGTCCCGGCCCTGCCGCAGACAAGGCTGTTGACTCGGCGTAAAGCAAAGCGGGAAACCCTTGAGGGTTTCCCGCAAGTCCCCGGCCGGCGATTCCGGCGGGCGCCGCGTCAGGCCTTGGCCTTCTTCTCGTTGATGGCGGCGTGCGCGGCGGCCAGGCGGGCGATCGGCACGCGGAAGGGCGAGCAGCTCACGTAGTGGAGCCCCGCCTTGTGGAAGAACTCGATGGAGGACGGGTCGCCGCCATGCTCGCCGCAGATGCCCAGCTTGATGCCCGGACGGCCCTTTTTGCCCAGCTCGATGGCGGTCTCCACCAGCTTGCCGATGCCGTTCTGGTCCAGTTTCGCGAAGGGGTCGGACTCCAGGATGCGCTTCTCGTAGTAGGCGTCCAGGAACTTCGCCGCGTCGTCGCGGCTGAAGCCGAAGCCCATCTGGGTGAGGTCGTTGGTGCCAAAGGAGAAGAACTCGGCTTCCTTGGCGATCTCGTCGGCGGTCACGCAGGCGCGGGGGATTTCGATCATAGTGCCGACCATGAACGCGATCTCGTCGCCCTGCTCCTCAAAGATCTTCTTCGCGGTGTCCATCACGATCTGCTTGACGAAGGCCAGCTCCTTGCGGGTGCCGACCAGCGGAATCATGATTTCCGGCACGAACTTGAGCCCGGTCTCCTTCTTCACCTTCAGCGCGGCCTGCAGCACGGCGCGGGTCTGCATCTCGGCAATTTCGGGGTAGGTGACCGACAGCCGGCAGCCGCGGTGGCCCATCATGGGGTTGAACTCGTGCAGCGCCTCGATTTTCTCGACGATTTTCTCGGGCGTGGTCTTCAGCTGTTTGGCCAGTGCGGCGATTTCCTCCGTCATGTTCTTCTGCGGCAGGAACTCGTGCAGCGGCGGGTCCAGGTAGCGCACCGTCATCGGCCGGCCTTCCAGGGCGATGAACATCTCCTCGAAGTCCTTCTGCTGCATGGGGAGAATCTTGTCCAGTGCGGCGCGGCGCTGCTCCTCGGTGTCCGCCAGGATCATCTCGCGCACCAGCGCGATGCGGCTGGCTTCGAAGAACATGTGCTCCGTGCGGCACAGCCCGATGCCTTCGGCGCCGAAGCTGACCGCCTGTTTGGTGTCCTTGGGCGTGTCGGCGTTGGTGCGCACCTTGAGCGTGCGGGCCTTGTCCGCCCAGGCCATCAGGGTGGCGAAGTCGCCGGTTACGGTGGCCTCCACCGTGGGGATCAGCCCGCGGTACACCTTGCCGGTGGTGCCGTCCACGCTGATGGGGTCGCCTTCGTGGAAGACCTCGCCGGAGGTGGAGGTCATCTTCCCGGCTTCCTCGTCGATGAAGATGTCATGGCAGCCGACGACCGCCGGGCGCCCCATGCCGCGGGCGACGACGGCTGCGTGGCTGGTCATCCCGCCGCGCGCGGTGAGGATGGCCTTGGACAGGTCCATGCCCTCGATGTCTTCCGGGGTGGTCTCCTCGCGCACCAGCACCACGTGCCGTCCGGCCTTGGCGGCCTTGGCGGCCGCGTGCGCGGTGAAATAGACCTCGCCCGCGCCGGCGCCGGGGGAGGCGGGCAGGCCGGCGGCGAAGGGGGCTGCGGCTTTCAGGGCCTTGCCGTCGAAGTTGGGGTGCAGCAGCGTGTCCAGCTGGCGCGGGTCCACCTTCAGCACGGCGTCCTCGTGGCTCAGCAGGCCTTCGTTCACTAGGTCCACCGCGATTTTCAGCGCGGCGGCGGCGGTGCGCTTGCCGTTGCGGGTCTGCAGCATGTACAGCTTGCCCCGCTCGATGGTGAACTCCATGTCCTGCATGTCGCGGTAGTGGTTCTCCAGCATGTCGGCGATCTTGACAAACTGGTCGTACACCGCGGGCATGCTGTCCTTCATGGTGGAGATGGGGCTGGGCGTGCGGATGCCGGCCACGACGTCCTCGCCCTGGGCGTTCATCAGGTACTCGCCGTACAGCTTCTTTTCACCGGTGGAGGGGTTGCGCGTGAAGGCGACGCCGGTACCGGAGTCGTCGCCCATGTTGCCGAACACCATCGACTGCACGTTGACCGCCGTACCCCAGTCGCCGGGGATGTCGTTCATGCGGCGGTAATAGACGGCGCGCGGGTTGTCCCAGGAGCGGAACACCGCCTTGATGGCCTCCATCAGCTGGGCCTTCGGGTCCTGGGGGAAGTCCTCGCCCTTGTGCTTCCTGTAGGTTTCCTTGAAGCGGCGGACCACTTCCTTCATGTCCTGCGCGTCCAGGTCGGTGTCGCCCTTGACGCCCTTTTCCTTCTTGACGGCCTCCAGCTGGGCGTCAAAGAGCTTGCGGTCCACTTCCATCACGACGTCGGAGAACATCAGGATGAAGCGGCGGTAGGAGTCGTAGGCGAAGCGCTCGTTGCCCGTCAGCCGCGCCAGGCCTTCCACGGCGACGTCGTTGAGGCCGAGGTTGAGGATGGTGTCCATCATGCCGGGCATGGAGGCGCGGGAGCCGGAGCGGACGGATACCAGAAAGGGGTCGTTGAGGTCCCCGAACTTCTTGCCGGCGACCTTCTCGGCCTTGCCCATCGCTTCCAGGATTTCCTTTTCCACCTCGGGCGCGATGGTCTGGCCGTCCGCGTAATAGCGGGTGCACGCCTCGGTGGTGACGGTGAAGCCCTGGGGGACGGGCAGCCCGATATTGGTCATCTCCGCCAGGTTGGCGCCCTTGCCCCCTAGCAGGTTGCGCATCTGCGCGTTGCCCTCCTTGAACAGGTATACATACTTCGGCATGAATCATCCTCCTTGTCGGTCTCGTTTTTGTCTGGCGGCGCGGTCGCCTGCCGCGGCGCGCGCCACCGCGTATCATACACGATTCTACCCGTTCTGACAACGGAAAAACTGCCGGCAGGGCGCGGTGCCGCGGGTGTGCCATGGATATCGGGCAGCGGTCGGGAAAGGGTCAATCATAGCGGAGAAAGTAGTCTGTCCCTTGGAGTACTGTTTCTTGCGATGGAAGGACGTAACGCGGCATTCTCTGCATGGGCACATCACCCAAGGCATGGAACACCGGCAATGACAGCCCGCGCCTCCTCCACGGCGAGGGAAATCATGCCTGCGATGACCTTATCGTTGAATGCTGCCTGCTTCCTGCTTAACCGTTCCTGTTCCGATCCCGCCCCCACCGAAGCGCCGCGCAATACAGCGCCCCGCTGGAACGGTGGAGAGCCCGCCCCGGCCTGCCATGTTTTCCAAAGGGAAAAGGCCCGGGAGCCTCCGCCCCGGACCTTTGACAGCCTAACCTTAGCAGACTTTTAGGCGGGTGTAAACGATGTTAATTTCAAATACTCATTATTCGAATATTCCCAATACCCAGATATTTCCGTTATTACTCCTAAGTGTCATTGGGTCTATATATTTGGATGAATCTCTATTTCTGCTGAGATATGCCTGCATTTTTGAGTTTGGTTGCTCGACCACTTTGCCGTCCGAACCATACCAAGAAAGCTGAACATAATTTGGTCCCGTTTTAATGATAGATACTCGTAAGTCGTTTGTTGAAGTCGCGCTCACCTGTGTTCCCTCACCCATATTTATGTGTTTAACGGTTAAGATACCCTTCTTAAATGATGCGATAAATCCTTC
>JAPXQZ010000200.1:0-3661 GCA_033813835.1 Clostridia bacterium
GTGGACGGACAGCCGGTCGCGCTGGAACTGGACGTTACCCCTGAGTACAACGCAGATGAAGGGCGCAGCTTGATCGGCATTCTCATGACCGTGAGCCAGCCGGTCACCCTGGTGAAAGGCAGCCCGAGGGAGGTCATTCGCCACGCTTACAACCTGTCCTATCAGGCAGGCTCGATGGTTTTCCGCGCCATCCGGGACCTGTTCACCCGGGGTGAGGGGTTGGGCGAGGTGTCCGGCGTCGTTGGCATCACCAAGATGATCGTCGATGAAATTGGCCGGACCCAATGGGTAGGCTACCTGTATCTGATGGTTGTCATCTCCATCAACCTGGGGCTGATGAACCTGCTGATCATCCCCGGGCTGGACGGCAGCCGCATTGTGTTTTTAGCCATTGAGGCCATCCGCGGCAAGCCGATCAAGAAGGAGGGCTACGTCCACGCAGCCGGTATGGTGCTGCTGTTCGGATTGATGATCGCCATCACCTTCCGGGACATCCTGAGGCTGTTTTGATGAGAAAGACAAGACAGGTCAAAGCAGGGAACGTCACCATCGGGGGAGGGTATCCGGTCAGCATCCAGTCCATGACCAACACCGACACCCGCAACGTGGAGGCGACGCTGGCACAAATCCAGGCGCTTGCGGATGAGGGATGCGACCTGGTCCGGGTTTCGGTATACGACCGGGACTGCGCGGCGGCAGTGCGCCGGTTAAACGATGAAAGCCCGGTGCCCCTGGTTGCCGACATCCATTTCGATCATGAGCTGGCCATCCTGGCAATTGAAAACGGCATCAGCAAACTGCGCATCAACCCCGGGAACCTGCGGGGCGAGCGGGAGGTCCGGAAGGTCGCCGATGCCGCAAAAGCCCATAAAATTCCTATCCGGATTGGCGTCAACTCCGGTTCTGTCCCACGGGACATCCTGGCCCGTGACGGCGGCGTGACCGCACGGGGCTTGGTGGACAGCGCTTTGGGGCACGTCAGGATGCTGGAAGCGGCGGGCTTTGAAGACATCGTGCTTTCATTGAAGGCCAGCGGGGTGCCGCTGACGGTAGAGGCTTACCGGCTGGCGGCGAAAACCTTTGATTTCCCGCTTCACGTCGGCGTGACGGAAGCCGGCCTGCCTGGGCAGGGTACCTTGAAATCCGCCATTGGTATCGGCACGCTGCTGCTGGACGGTATCGGCGATACCATCCGTGTTTCCCTGACCGGCTCCCCTTTAAGCGAACCCGGTGCCGCGCTGGATATCCTGCGCGCGGTCGGCTTGCGCGGCGGAGTTGAACTGGTTTCCTGCCCAACCTGCGGACGGACGGAGGTCGATATCGAAGACATCGCCCGCGCGGTGGAAAGGGAAACGCGGCGAATGAAAGGCAGCCTCAAGGTCGCCGTGATGGGCTGCGTGGTGAACGGGCCCGGCGAGGCGCGGGAGGCGGATATCGCGTTGTGCGGCGGGAAGGACAGCTGCGCGTTGTATCTCAGGGGGCAATTCGTAAAAAAGATCACGGGAGACCCTGTGCCTGAACTTATCCGCATGATTCGGGAAGAAGCCGGTGCGCATGACAATGGCTGACAGGATGGACGGCTCCGCCTTTTTTGACGCCCTGTACCAAACGCTTCCCGAGCTGAAGGGGAGCGTGCAGCTTTCCCACATCGATTATTTTGAGGGAAAGAAGCATGCCGTCGCCTATTTTACATCCGATACCTTGGTCGCGGAAAGCCAGTTCGCGCAAATCCGAAAGCTGCTGCAGCGCATTTTCCCGCAGTTCCGGGTTACCCTGCGGGTATCTTCCCCGGGTCTCGGGGGGGATTTTCTGGTAAACCCGGGGCAGTACGCAAAGGTATTTGAGCCGATTTTACTGAAGCATTACCCTGCTTTGACGCCGTACCTGGCTTCCTTCACGTGGCTGCCTTCGCCGGACGGCGTCGCGCTGGAGATTCCGGACCCCTTCGCCTATGAGTATATGAGCCGCCTGCCAGTGCGCAAGAAGCTTGCGGACGCGGTTTTTGACATATTTGATATACGGCCGGAAATTGTGCTGCGGCTGTCCCAGGACGCCGAGCGACGGACGCAGCTGCAGGCGGAAGAACGAAAAAAGGAAGAGGCGTTGTTAGCACGGCAGCCGGATGCGTCCGCGACGACCAAAAGCGCTCCCGCCAGGAAAAGCCTGCGGATCCTGGGCGGAAACATCGCCGCGGAGCCCGTTCCCATCAAGGGGCTGACCGAGCTTTCCGGCCGGGTGGTCATCGCGGGCAGGGTGGTCAGCCGGGAAGAGCGCAAGATTCAAAACAGCAACGCGGTTTTGCTGACCTTCAATCTGACAGACAACTCGGACAGCATCGCCTGCAAGGCATTCCTGGGAGGACGGGGCAGGGGGTATCCCGATTCACCGGAGACCGACGGCGACGCCGGGGAAGAAAAGCAGAGGATTGCTGAAACCCTCGGCCGCATCCAGCCCGGGGAAGGCCTGAAGGTACGCGGCGAATGCGCGATGGACCCCTATGACAACGCGCTGACCCTCAAGGTGCGGGATATCGTCGCCTACGAACTTCCCAGGCGGTCAGACGGTGCGGCGGACAAGCGGATTGAACTGCACGCGCATACGCACATGAGTTTCATGGACGGACTGGTTTCAGCCGAAGACCTCGTCCGGCGTGCGGCTGCATTCGGGCATCCGGCGATTGCCGTAACGGACCATGGTGTGGTCCAGGCCTTCCCGGAGGCTTTTAGCGCAGCGAAAAAATACGACGTCAAGCTCATTCCTGGCATGGAAGGCACGCTGATGGACGACACTGGCATCATTATCAACCCAACGGACGCCGGACTGGACGAGCCTATCGTCGTGCTGGACTTCGAGACCACCGGGCTAAACCCGCACTCCGACCGCATCATCGAGATCGGCGCAGTCAGGATTCATGGCGGGCAGGTCATGGATTCATTCACTACACTGGTCAATCCCGGAATGCCGTTGGACGATAAGGTGGTCAAAATTACCGGCATCAAAGACTATATGCTCCGGGACGAGCCAGATGCCGCGCAAGCGCTGCCCCGGCTGATGGCGTTTATCGGCGCGTCCCCGCTTGCTGCCCACAACGCCGCCTTTGACATGGCTTTCCTGAAGGAAGAGCTGGCGCGACTAGGCCAACCATTCGACTTTACGCAGATTGACACGCTGGCGTTTGCGCAGAAGCTCTATCCAGACATGAAGCGATACCGATTGACCGATCTGTGCCGGAAACTGGGCGTCGCGCTGAAAAACGCGCATCGCGCCGTTCACGATGCGACGGCCACCGCGCAAAGCCTGATTCTCATGCTGGAGGCGGCCAGGGAGCGCGGGGCGCTGACCCTCAGGGACGTCAACGCCACGGTGACCGGATACAACCGGAACACCCGCAGGCACCTGACCATTCTGGTCGCCTCACAGGAAGGCATGCGCAACATAAACCGCCTGGTTTCCCTTTCCCACATGAAGCACTTCCATCACGAACCCCTGCTGCCCAGAGACCAGATTGAAAAGTACCGGGAAGGGCTGCTGCTGGGCAGCGCGTGCTGGGAAGGCGAATTGTTCCAGGCCGTACTCGAAAAGAAGAGCGCTTCAGAAATCGAGCGCATCGCGAGGTTTTACGATTTTATCGAAATCCAGCCGGAGGAAAACGCGGCGGACC
>JAPXQZ010000201.1:0-3644 GCA_033813835.1 Clostridia bacterium
CCGTGTACGACAAGAACGGCACGCTGCGCGGCATCCTCATGCTCAGTTGCCTGGCGGACGACTCGCTGACCCGGTTTCGGGAACTGTCCTCCAACAGCCAGGGCGAAGTCATCCTGCTCAACGCGGACGGGTACCGCCTGTCCTCCGCCGACCCCGCCCGGGGCTGGAACTTCATGTTCGCCGGCCGGAAGGGGGAAACCTTCGGCAAGGAATACCCGAAAGAATGGGCGGCCATCCTCGGGGGCAGGAACGGCTGACCACCGCGCGGGGACTGTTCACGTCCGGGCAGGCGTCGCTAAGGCATGAGTTCGGCCTGATTGGGGATGACAGCCACAGCGAACGGGTCGTCATGGGAGACGAAAAATGGCAGATTGTTTCGGTCGTTGACCGCGGCGGCGCTTCCTCTTCAGCCTGTGCTACATCGACGTCAACGGCCTGAAGGAAATCAACGACACCCTGGGACACAACACCGGCGACGAGCTGATCGTGACCGTGGCAAACGTCATCCGGAAGGTCATCCGCGCCCAGAATCTGCTCATCCGCCTGGGCGGGGACGAGTTCCTCATCGTGTTTTTCAGGATTGACGGACAGACGGCGGAGACCATCTACCAGCGCATCGTGGACGCCTGCGAAAGAATCAGCCGGGAGGACGGAAAACCTTATATTGTCAGCCTGAGCCACGGCATTGCGGATTTCGACAACGCCCGCAGGATGCCGGCGGAAGAAATGATCAGCGCCGCAGACCGGGAGATGTACGCGGAAAAGGCGGCGAGCCGGATCGGGCAGCGCTACATCAGGGAAGGCCGGCCGGAATAGCCCCGCGCCGGCTTCCGGACGGGCCGGGCGCAGGGGGCGGTTTTGGTGAGTTTTCGGCCTATTGCTTGAAATCGCCCAAAACGGTGTAGGATGATAGCGTGCCAACCACGTTGACAAAGGAGACTATGGCATGAAAAACCTTCGCAAGGACGCTTCCCTGGGCCTCATCCTGCTGGCCGCGTGGCTGGTGATTAAGATATTGGGCAATAGCATTTTCATGTGGATTATTGGCGTCGCCGGCCTGGTGCTGACCATCGTGGGCTTTCTGCCCGAGGGCATCCACAGCAAGGTGATGGACATCAAGAACAAGATCTTCTCCAGGAAATAAACGGCCGAAATCCCCGGGTACGGCAGCGTGCCCGGGATAATTTCCCGGGAAATCGGGTATTATCTATTTGAAAAAATACAAGGAGGACACCCCCGTGATCAACAAGGAAGTCGCCAAGATGCTCGTGAAGCAAATCAACCTGGAACTCCATTCCGGCTACCTGTATATGGAGTTCGCCAATTTCTACGAAGAGAAGAACCTGCCCGGCTTCGCCCACTGGTACGAGGTGCAGGCCGGCGAAGAATATGAGCACGCGATGAAAATCCGCAAGTTCCTCATCGACGCGAACGAGAAGGTCACCTTCTCCGCCATCGCCGACACGGACAAGAGCTTCAAGACCCCCAAGGACCCGCTGGTCGCCGGGCTGAAGCACGAGCAGTTCATCACCGCCTCCATCTACGGAATCCTGGAGAAGGCTATCGCGGTGAACGACCACCTGACGGTGGGGTTCCTGCAGTGGTTCGTCAAGGAGCAGGGCGAGGAAGAGGCCAACGCCCAGATGAACATCGACAAGCTGGAGATGGTCGGCTCTTCCGGAAGCGCCCTGTACCTGTTGGACAAGGAAATGGGCCACCGCGCCGAGTAAGGCAGTTCCCGCTCGAAACACCGCCGCCCCGGCAGACCGCCGGGGCGGTTTTTTGCGGATCGGCATAGGGTCCGCGGGCGCTTTGCCGTCGGGAAGGAACGGTGATATTCCCCGGACCGCGGGAGTGCAGCCCATGTTCATCCGCGCGCCTTCCCCCGCCCCGCCGGTTTCGTGGTAGAATGGCGGCATCACACGCAAGGAGGCTGGGCATGGAGAACAGGGTCGCGCTGATTACCGGGGCCAGCGACGGCGTGGGCGAACAGGCTGCCCGCGCGCTGGCCGCCCGGGGCTGGACGGTCGGCGTCATCGGCCGCACGGAAAGCAAGGTGCACCGCGTCGCGGACGCGCTGGGCATGCCCGCCTACGTGGCCGATTTCGCGGATCTCAAAGCGGTCAGGGAGCTGGCCCTGCGCCTGCGGGACGATTTCCCGCGCGTCGACGTGCTGGCCAACAACACGGGGGGCATCTTCTCCCGCCAGGCCCGAACCGTGGACGGGCACGAAATCACCCACCAGGTCAACCACCTGGCCCACTTCCTGCTCACCCGCCTGCTGATGGACCGGCTGCTGGACCGCCGCGCCGCCGTCATCAACACCTCCAGCGTCGCGCACCAGATTATCGGGTTTAACTTCGACGTGAACGACCTGGATATGCGGCGGCACTTTTCCCAGCACCTGGCCTACGGCAACGCCAAGCTGTGCAATATCCTCTTTTCCGCGGAGCTGCACCGGCGCTATCACGCCGCCGGGCTGTCCGCCGCCAGCTTCCACCCGGGCGTGGTGGCCACCTCCTTCGCCAAAGGGACCACCTCGCCCATGAACCTCTTCTACCACACCGGCCTGAAGCGCCTGATGGGCCTGATTTCGCCGGAGCAAGGCGCGGATACCCTGGTCTTCCTAGCGGAGGGGACCCCCGGCAGGGACTGGGAAAGCGGCAGGTATTACGCTCGCCGGAAAGAAGTCACGCCCAGCCGCAAGGCCCGGGACGCCGGGCTGGCCCGCATCCTGTGGGAAAAGAGCGAGGCCGCCTGCGCGCCCTTCCTGGCGGGCGCCCTGTGACGGCTATCCCAACGCCAGAGGAGAGAGGAGACGCAAGCATGCTGACCATCGCGCTGTACGGGGACTCCATCGGCCGGGGCGTCGCCTACGACGAGGCGCGCAGCCGCTATCACTATCTGCGGGACGGCTTCGACCGGCTGATGGAAAAGGAGGGCCAGGCCCGCTTCCTCAACCATTCCCGCTTTGGCGCGACGGCGCGCGAGGGGCTTGCGGAGCTGGAGCCGCTCACGGAGTTGGACGCGGACGCCGTCGTAGTCGAATACGGCGGCAACGACTGCTCGCCGGACTGGAAGGCCGTATCAGAGGACCCGGACACGATGCATCCGCCGCGCACCGCGCTTTCGGACTTTGAGGAGATTCTCGCCCGTTTCGTGCGCAAAATCCGCGAGCTGGGCAAGATTGCCGTGCTGGTGACCCCGCCCCCGCTGGTGGCGGAGTGCTTCGTGCCCTGGGTCTCCAAGGGCTTGGACGAGCAGGCCATCCTGCGCTTCCTGGGCGACGCCCACCACGTCTACCGCTGGCAGGAGCAGTACGCCCTGTCCGTCCACCAGGTCGCCCGGCAGACCCGCAGCCGGCTGTTCGACCTGCGCGCCTGGTTTTTGAAGGAGCGCGACCTGGGCAGCCTCTACTGCGCCGACGGCATGCACCCCAACCAGAAAGGCCACGCGCTCATCGCCCGCGCCGCGGCGGACATGCTGCCGCGGATCTGGGAGGAGTAGGGGCAAAAGGGAGCGCAGGGGGATTCCTTCCCCTTGAACCCCTCGGCAAGGGATTTCATCCCTTGACCCAAAGGGATACAGCGGCTTCATTCTCCCCCCGAAAGCAACCCCGGTCATAAGGTATGGGCAATGATCTA
>JAPXQZ010000202.1:0-3636 GCA_033813835.1 Clostridia bacterium
GTTCCTCCGTCGTTTTCCCGCTTTGCGGGCGAAAGCGGCCAGACTGTTGAAGCCTTCTATCAGGGGCCGAACCGCGCGTCGCAGCGAAAGCAGTGCCCGTCCGGCGGGAGACAGGCTGCGCCAGCCGCTCCGGTAAAATTCCCGGGCTAGCGCCGCCACCGCCTCGGACGGGGCTTCCCGCCCGTAGGTCAGGGCGCTTTGGGCTTGCGCCATTTCCGGCAGGTGTGGTTCAAGGTCTGCCAGCCGCCCGGCGTATTCCAGCGTCGTTTCCGCGGCGCTCATTTTCAGGCCGCGCGCGGCCAGCGTTTCCAACGAGGAGCGCCAGTACAGCGCGAACCGCGCCTCCGGGCTTTTCATCCGTTTCTCCAGGCTTTCCGGCCGGGAGGCGGCGATGCGCCACAGGAGTAGACCGATCAAGGCGGCCAGGAGCAGCAGCCACCAGAAAGGGAAACGGTTTTCCGGCGGCGGGGGAGAATCTGGGGGCGGCTGCCCGCCCTGCTCCGGCGGCGCCTGGTTTTCCGGCGGCGGGGTCGGGGTTGCGCCGCCCTGCGGCATATCGGACGGCGTATCGGAAGGTTCCGCCTGCGGGGAAGGCTCCGGGCTGGGAGAGGGGGACGGGGACGGCTCCGGGCTGCCCGGGGGCGGGCTTTGCTCGCCCGGCGGGGTCTCCCCTCCGCCATCCGGCGCCTGGTCTCCCGTCCCGGCGGTGGCGTCGAAGGTCACCCAGCCCAGGCCGGCGATCTGAATTTCCGTCCAGGCATGGGCTTCCCGGCCGGACAGGGTAACGCTGCCCGCGGCGTCCGGCTGGGCTAGGAAACCTTCCACGTAGCGGGCCGGCAGGCCGAGAGAACGCGCCATCACCGTCATGGCCGTCGCGAAATAGGTGCAGTAGCCTTTTTTTGTCTCAAACAGAAAATGGGCGGCGAAGTCCATGTCGTCCGGCGCGTCTGGAACGTCGAGGGAGTAGGCGTAGTGGCTTTTCAAGTAGTTCATCAGCCTGACCGCCTGCCGGTAGGGGTCGGCTTCTCCGCTGGTGATTTCCCGCGCAAGGGCAGCGACCTGTCCGTCGGGCAGCAGGTGTCCGGGCAGGCGGAGGTACTCTTCCGGCAGGCCGTCCGGCCGCGCGGCGCCTTGCAGGCGGCTGGCCAGCGCGTCAGTCATCGGCTCGCCTGCGACGTAGGGCTCGTAGCGGAAGCCATAGGCGTCTCCCTCCTGCAAATCGCGGGTGATGAACAGCTCGGAAGAGGCGTTGAAATAGGGAACCATCCCGTCCCCCGGCGTCAGCGCGCGCGGGCGCTGGGCGATAAAGAGGGTGGAGGGCATATTTCCCAGCACCGTGACCATCGCCTGCTTGGCCGGGATGCGGTCGTCCCGTGGCAGTCCCTCGTCGAACAGGCCCGCGCGCAGGGCGGCGTAGCGCCCGGACAGCCAGCCGAAGCGCTCGCTGGACAGGGAATCGAACCAGGCGCGCCCGTTGTACAGGTCCAGCGCCGTGCCGCGCAGGTACAGCCTTCCTTCCGCCTCAACCCGCAGGACGGGGGTGAGGGATATGCGCGGCCGTCCGCCCAGCCCGCGCTCGCCCATGGGCTGGTAGCCTTGGGAAGAGAGGGTGAACATATTGCGCGTATCGGTAAAGAAGAAATAATCTTCCACCGTTTGACGGATTTTGTCGGCCATACGCTCAGCTGGGGGATAGGTCTGCCGGAAAGAAGGGGTAAAAAGAAAGGCCATAAGCGTCAGCGCAAGCGCTACGGCAACGGTCTGAACGCCCCGCGCCTTGCCGCCCGGGGCTGGCGCGGCCGCCTCCTTCGGATGGGCACTATAGGCGTACAGCAGCGGGAGGCACAGCATGGCGGGCGCGTAGGGCCATACGTTTTCCCCGCGGTATAAGTACCACACCAGGAGCAGCGGCGCGGTCATCAGCGGCAGGGAAAAGGCGGGCTCGCCCTCCATCAGCAGCCGCGCATACAAGGCCAGCGCCAGCAGCAGGAAGGGGAGCAGCGCATCCATATACAGGAGGGCCGCGTCTGCCGCCGGCGTACCCATGGAGAGGGACAGCAGAAAGGCGAAAGCCCGGGCGGGAAACGACCCCTTCCAGAATATGGCGGACAGGATGAGGAGACCCGTCGCGAAAAGCGGCGCCAGTACGGCCAGCCCGCGACGGGGCAGGGACAGCAGGCTGATGAGCAGGGAAGCGGACAGCGCGTACAGGACGGCGAGTGGCTCTTCCTGCTGAAGGGTCAGTGCGTGCAGCAGCGGCCGCGCCATGGCCCAGGCAATCAGCGCCGTGAGCAGGAAGCCGAATACCCTGCGGGGAACGGCTTCAGGCGGGCGTGACATAGCACACCTCCACCCTTTTTTGCTGCAGCCGCGCGATGAAAGGCGCGTACCGCTCATCCCCGGCGGAAAAGGTGATCAGGTAAAAGCGGACGCTGGGCCCGGAGGCGCGGATGTTGCTGACGCCCTCGACGATGCCGGCGTCCAGCCGGGTGGTGACCACGACCGTCGCGCCGGTGCGGCGCATGCGGCGCAGCTCCAGGTTGAGCACTTTTTCAAACGGCTCCCCGCCCCGGAACAGCTGGTAGGCCAGCTCTTCCTTCAGTAACGGCAGGGATCCGGCGCGGTCGGCGTTAAACTCGGTTTGCCGCGCGCCGTACAACGGCAGCCGCACGGGATGCCCGCCCGTCATCTGCATCTGCGCCACCGCCAGCGCGGTCTCGCACAGGGTGTCGCGCAGGCGTAACCTGCCGTCCGGGGCGGCCTCGCCGCCCATCGGGTCCGTACAGTCCATCAGCACCAGCGTGTCCGGTGGCGCGGGCACCTCAAACCGACGGACCACCAGTTCACGGCTGCGGATGGACAGCTTCCAGTGGATGCGCTTGAAGGGGTCGCCCTGGCGGTAGGCGCGCGTGTCCTCCGGCGAGGTGACGTCTTCCCCCGCACGGTTCGGCAGGGCGCGCCCGTCGTCCATATGGGCGAAAATGAGCGGCTGTACCTCGAAACTGCGCGGAAGGACGGCCAGTTCCGGCAGGTCGCCGCGTGCCTTTCGGGTCAGGCGGAACAGACCGAACAAGTCGGTGAACGCCATCTTTTCCACCCCGCACCGCCAGACCCCCACGTGCGGGAACTGAAGGGTGAAGCGTGTCTCCCGGGCGCGCAGGAAGCCCGGCCGCAGGGAAACGGCGGCGGCGCCGTCCGGCAGCGCCAGCTGCAGCAGCACTGGTCCGGCCGGCAGCGGATTCCTGCCCCGCAGGGAGAGGGTTATTTCCGCGCTGTCGCCGCGTTCCGCCCGCGGGACGTCCAGCTTCTGCTCCAGCCGGGTCAGCCGGCTTTGCAAAAAGGCGCTTAGGAAGCCGTAGAGCACCATGAACAGCAGCGTCAGCGAGACAAAATAATAAATCGGCCCGCCCAGCGACAGGGCGGACAACCCTGCCACGGCGAGCACGCCCAGCGCCGCGTACAGGCGGCCGGTCATCCCTTTGCGCCGGGCACAGGCAGGGCCTCGATCATCCGGGACAGGACGGCTTCTGCCGAGATGCCCTTCATCCGCGCCTCGGGGGTGAGGATGAGGCGGTGGGACAGCACGTGCAGCGCCATGCGCCGCACGTCGTCGGGAAGGATATAGGCGCGGCCGGC
>JAPXQZ010000203.1:0-3595 GCA_033813835.1 Clostridia bacterium
GGTCTGCGATGACACGGGCCTGCTACCCCAGGCGGAGGCGGCGACGCCGGTCCTGTCCCCCAAAAGCGGCTACCTGGCGCGGATGGACGCCGAGCAGGCCGGCCTGGCCGCCCAGGTCCTGGGCGCGGGACGGCTCACCAAGGAGGACGTCATCGACCCCGCCGCCGGGTATATCCTCTACAGGCGCGTCGGGGATTATTTCAGGGAGGGGGAGCCGTTCGCGGAATTGCGCCATGCGAAAAAAGCCCCTCACATGGAGGCCGCCCGGATGCTGCGCGATTCCCTGCGCTTCTCCGACGACCCGCCCCAGATCCCGCAGTTGATCCGCGCGCGCATCGCGCCGGACGGAAAGGAAACGCAATGACCCATCAACTTAAACAGGCCCTCGCCCTGCTGCTCGCCCTCCTGCTGGTCCTGGGCGTCACTGGCGCCCTGGCCGAAGCCGCCGCCCCGGAAGCGGAGGCGGCCGAGGCGCCCCAGAACTTCTTCGCCGCGATGCAGCTGACCTACCTGGACGGCACGCCCTTTGACGCCTCGGTGTTTGACGGCACCCCCGTCTTCCTGAACATCTGGTCCACCTGGTGCCCTCCCTGCGTGGGCGAGATGCCCCACCTGAATGAACTGGCGAAGGAGTACGCCGGCAAAATCCATATCATCGGCCTGCACAGCGAGGGGATGACGGTGAAGGAGGGCGAGGGCATCGTGCCGGACGGCGAAAAAAACGCGCTGGCCCTCAAACTGCAGCAGGACATGGGGCTTTCTTTTCCCCTGCTCAACCCGGACCAGACCCTGTTCGCGCTGATGTACGACCCGCAGTACGGATTGCAGGTGGAGGTGCTGCCCACCACCTGGCTCATCGACGGCAAGGGCTATATCCGCGATATTCTGACCGGCTCCCGGGACAAGGCCGGATGGGTGCAGACCATCGACGGCTTCCTGGCCAAACTGGAGGAGGAGGGCAGACAGACTGATGACGACGCCGTCCCGACCCCGGAAGGAACCGCCGGCGGCTGAGCGCCTCTGGCTGCCCCTCGCCCTCTTGGGCGCCCTGCTGTTGACCTGGGGCGTGCTGCGGGGCGAGGCGGCCGTCGTGCTGCAAAAGGCGGTGCGCATCTGCCTGGAGTGCATCGGCATTGGCTAAGCGCGTCAAAACGGTGCGCGTCAGGCACCGCACCGCCATCCAGCTCTTTTTCGCGGCGGCCACCAATTCCTACGTGACCGGCTTCGCCGCGGGCAAGATTTACCAGGGCAGCCTGAAAAACCTGTGCCACCCGGGGCTCAACTGCTATTCCTGCCCCGGCGCCGTGCTGTCCTGCCCCATCGGCGCCCTGCAGGCCGTCATCGGCAGCCGGGCGTTCTCCCTGTCGATGTACCTATTCGGCTTCCTGCTGCTCATCGGCGCGACCCTGGGGCGCATGGTCTGCGGCTTCCTCTGCCCCTTCGGGCTCATCCAGGAGCTGCTGCACAAGATCCCCTTCCCCTTCAGGCGCAACCGTTTCCGCGGGGACCGGATGCTGCGCTACGCCAAGTACGCGGTGCTGCTGGTGATGGTCATCCTGATGCCGATGCTCCTGAACAACCCCGCCGGGGAGGCTTCCCCGGCCTTTTGCAAGTACGTCTGCCCCGCGGGCACGCTGGAGGCGGGGATTCCGCTGGTCTATCTCAGCCCGCCGGACGCAGGCCAGCCGGCTTCAGCGCCCCTGCCGGGCGCGCCTCCCGTCAACCTGTTCCCGAAGGAAGCAGGCCCGCGGTTTGAGACCGGCGCGCTGTTCATCCTGAAGATGTCCATCCTCGCGCTCACGCTGCTGGCCTGCCTGGTCGTTTACCGCCCCTTCTGCAAGTACCTGTGCCCCCTGGGCGCGGTTTACGGCGCGCTCAACCCGGTGTCCCTGTACCGCCTGCGGCTGCTGGAAGAAAAGTGCATCCACTGCGGCGCCTGCGAGCGGGCCTGCCAGATGTGCCTGAACCCCATCGCCGAACTCAACCACCCCGAATGCGTCCGCTGCGGCGACTGCGTCAACGCCTGCCCGACGGACGCGCTCTCCATGGGCTTTGGGGGCCGACAGCGAGTGCCGGCGCCCGGAAAGGAAACCGCATGAAACGCCTTATCTCCCTGCTGCTAACCGCCGTCCTCCTTCTTCCCTTCGGGCTTTACGCCCTGACGGAGGAAGCGCCCGCGCCCCTGACCCTGGCGGAAATCGAACAGTTTAACCAGGCCGTCCTGGCCGCCGCGCTGAAGGACCCGCCGCAGGCCCGGGCCGAGGAGGGCGGCTTTATCGCTGTGGGCGAGGGGTATGAGCTGCTGCTGTCCACCCCGGACGTCAGCGCGGATTCCCCGGTGCTGGGCGCCGCCCTGACGCACGGCGGCCACGGGGAAGAGATGGCCAAGGCGCCGCGGGGCGCGGAAATCGGCATAGATGAAGGGAAGCTGCTGGCCTTGTTCCGCAACGACAACCCCTTCCTGGCCGGAAACCGGGACAGCGCGGTGCTTTACATCGCGGGCGAGCTGCCCGCCGCCGTAGGCGCCGGGTTCGTGCTTAGGGACGGGCAGCGGCTGCTGCTGGCGGAATACGACGTATACTACCAGACTGGCGAGGGCGTCAGCCGCGCGGGGCTCCAGTTCACGCTGGAGGGCGGCTACGTGACCGCCGTGCGCAGTTTCGCCTCCGCCCAGCCCCTCACCCAGCAGGAGGCCGCCGAAGCGCTGGGCGCCCTGCGGGAAACGCAGGAGCAGAACGCCTATATCGCCTTTACCGGCCAGGGCGCGCCGCCCCTTTCGCGGGAGGACCTGGTGCTCTCCGGGCTGGACTTCGTGGACCTGACCCGGCAGGAAGCCGTCCGCGCGCTGGGTGAGCCCGCCAACGAGGAATCCGCGGACAGCGGAACCGCAAAGCTCGTCACCCTGCAGTGGCCGGGCCTGGAGGCCGTGTTCCGGACGGAGGGCGAAAAGGAGAGCGCCCTGCGCCTGTCGATGTCCGACGGCCAGGGAGAGGGCCCGCGCGGGCTGCGCATCGGCGATACCCTGGCCCAGGCCATCAGCCGCTTCGAGCACGGCGAAACGCTGCCGGAGGAAGGCGGCGCGCTCTACGGCGACGCGGAGGGCCAGGTTCCGCCCTTTGGCGCGCTGGTGCGCGGGCCCGGGGCCGACCAACTCTACTACGTGGCGGAAGTGGAGGGGGGCAAGGCCGCCCTCATCCTGGACTTCATCGACGACCTGCTGGTCAATATGACCCTTACCTACCTCTAAGCAAGGCGCACAGCCAAACCCCACAGAAGGGAAGGCCCGAGGATGAGAATCGACCTGACCTGCCCGATTGAGCTGTGGCATTTCAAGCTGCCCACGGCGGAATACCCCGTGGTCCGGCTCAACCTCTTCAACCTGTCCGAGAAGGCGGTGGTCTCCCTGCAGGCCGCCTTCCTGAGCTTCGACGCAGAGGGCGGCCAGTACGCCCGGCAGGTGGAGCGCGTCCAGGGCCTCTCCGGGGAGCCCCGCAGCGCCTTTGAGGCGCTGGTCGCGGTGGAGGACGGCGAGCAGGCCGACCGGATGGACTTCATCATCGAAAAGGTGTGGTTCGAGGACGGCACCGTCTGGCGC
>JAPXQZ010000204.1:0-3591 GCA_033813835.1 Clostridia bacterium
GCATGGAGGAGGAGGAAATAAGTTTCGCGCCCGCGTCGCGCCAGCGGACGAACTGGCGCAGGTCCTGCTCGTTGTCCACCATCGGCTTGTCGACCAAAAGAGGCACGCCCGCCTCGATGAAGGGGCGGCAGCGGCGGACGTGCTCCGACCCGACGTCCGTGGCACAGATGACCGCATCCACATGGCCGATCATGTCTTCAGGCCGGTCGACGACGTGCGCGATCAGGGAGGCGGCAGCGACATCCAGCGCGTCCTCCCGGCTGTCGCAGTGGATGTGGGTCACCCGGGCGCCCTGGTTGCCCATCGTTTCCGGGGGCTGTTTGTCCAGGTAGGCCGGGATGCCCGGGAAAGGGCACTTCGCCATGCGCGCCTTGTCGTAGCCGTTGAACATCGCGCTCCAGGAATAGGGATGGCCGTTGCCCTCCGTTAAACCTAGGATGCCGATTTTCAATGCCTTTTCGCCAAGCGGCCAGGGATTCGCCATCATAAAATCCCCCCTTGTCCTATTCATACCGCGGCCATTCTAATTCAGCAGGCCGCAAAACGCAAACCGCAAGGGGCGCAAACGCCCGGATGCGGCGGAATTCGCCGGGCTGTTTGCGTCCCTCCTGCCAGTGGTCTACAATAGGGGTGATGATCGGGCGGAGGAATTAGGATGAACGCGAAATATACACCCGCCGGCCTTAGGCTGGGCATCGACATCGGCGCGACGACGGTCAAAATCGGCGCGGTGGGCGAAGGCTCCGCCATCCTGGCGCGCGCGGTGGCACCCACCCTGCCGGATTTCAACGCGGCAGCTGATCTCATCGCGAAAACCGTCCGGGAGATGTTCCGGGACGCGGGGCTGGACCTGTCCGCCCTGCCTTTCGCGGGCGCGGGCATCCCCAGCGCCGTGCACCCCGGAACCGGTCGGGTGGTGGAAGCCAACAACGCCGGGTGGCACAACGCGCCGCTGAAGGAGGCGCTGGAACAACGCCTGGGCCTGCCCGTGCTGGTCGCCAACGACGCGGACTGCGCGCTCGCGGCGGAAGCGTCCGCGGGCGCCGCCCGGGGTATCCCCGACGCGCTGATGCTGACCCTGGGCACGGGAGTGGGCGGCGCGCTGCTGCTTGGCGGACGGCTCTATCGGGGCGCCGACGGCATGGGCATGGAACTGGGGCATCTGCCGCTGATCGCGGGCGGACGCCCCTGCACCTGCGGCGCGGACGGCTGCCTGGAGGCCTATTGTTCCGCGACGGGGCTGGTCGCCCTGACCCGGGACGAAATGGACAGGCAGCCGGACAGCATGATGCACGCCTGGGCGCGCAGGCGCGGGGGGCGGGTCAGCGGGCGGACGTCGTTTGAGTGCCTGGCGCGGGGAGACAAGGCAGCAGAGGCGGTCGTCGACCGGTACTGCGCGCTGCTCGCCCAGGGAATCGGCGGCCTGGTCAACGCCTTCCGTCCCCGGCGCGTGCTGGTGGGCGGCGGGGTCAGCCACGCCGGGAATCCCCTGTTCTCGCAGCTTAACGCCCTCCTCCCCCGCTTCGTCATCTCTTCCGGCGTCATCGGCGCGCCGGATATCGTGCCGGCCCGGATGGGAAACGACGCCGGCATCATCGGCGCGGCGACGCTGGACCAGGTGCGGGGCGGGTAACGCGGTGCCGTCCGCATGGAGATTTCTTGATTGTATGGAAAGGCCTGGGAATCAATCCCAGGCTTGTTTCATTGTGCAAGGGCGGCGCAGGGCCTGAAGGATCAGGCATCCGGAGGGACCGCCTGCGCGTTGCTCCCGTCCGCCCTGACCCGGGTCGCCACGAGATACACAAGGGCGGCAAGGATGGCGCAAAGGATGAACGTGACCGTCAGGTTGCCGGGGAGGGTGCCGATGAGCGTGGGAAAAATGGCAAAGCTCAGCATGCAGCTGACCATCATCATGCCGATGGCCGAGCCGCTGCGCTCCGGGAACATCCGGGCCGCCAGCACCACCAGCATCGGCTACACCGGGCCGCAGCCCAGCCCCAGCAGCGCCACGCCGGCGGCAAGCAGCGGCGTGGTCCGCGCAAGGACGAGAATCACCAGCCCGGCGACCGCGACGGCGGTATAGGCGCGGATGCTCTGCAGTTCTTTCCCCGTCAACAAGGTTCCGGTGAGGCGCCCCACGATCATGGAACCCCAGAACAGGGAAATCATTAGCGACGCCATGGATTCCGGCTCGCCAATTGAGAGGAAGAGCTGCTTGATGTAGGAGGGGGAGACCGACTCATACCCCAGGTACAGGAAGATGGTCAGCGCCAGGTAACGAAACCGCTTTTCCTTCAAGACGCTGAATATGTTCATCGGCGGCCGCTGCGCATGCTTCGGCATGGCCAGCCTGCCTTTGGCGGTCAGGAGGACCAGCGTGAAAAAGAGGACGCCCAGCAGACCGCACAGCAGGAAGACTCCCTGATGCTCCCCGCGGGAAAGGACGTAGGCCATCGCGGCCATCGGCCCGATGATCGCGCCGACGCCGAAACCCGCCTGGGCGACGTTCATCCACAGGGACGCCTGGCGCGGATTCTGGTCTGTGAGCACCGCGCTGGCCATCCCCTCCGACGGCCCGAAGCCAAACCCGTACAGATACAGGCCTGCCAGCAGCAATCCGTAGGAACCCTTGACGGACAGCACGAAAAAACCCAGGGACATCACCGCCAAGGCCGCCAGGATGACCCTGCGCTTGCCGATCCGGTCCGCGAGGGCGGACGACAGGACCACGCTGCTCAGCGAACCCAAGGCATACACGGAAATCAGGAGACCTGCCGCGGTGGCTTCCCGACCCAGGGAAAGGGCCATGCGGTCCACCACCGTGTGAAAGACGTTGGTCACAAGGCCCAGCGCCGTCACCAGCAGGCTGAAGAGGAGATTCTGCCCGAACTGCCCGTGGTGATCCCCCGGTTTTCTCCTCCCGTCCATGTGAAACCTCCCCCTGTCGCGACAGTGTGAAGCCGCAGGTCCGTCCAGCGCAGGCTATCGCATATTCCCCAAAATCGCAAGCGTTCCGGCCTTCGCGGCCCTTGTTTCCCTGACGCCGGCGGGAGATGCGACGCTACCCGGCCCGAAATCTGGTACAATCGCGCCACTGGAGGGACAAGCGGGATGGACAAGGCGGAAAAAAGCAACGCGATGCGGCTGATGGAAAAAGCGGGGCTGCCCTACGAGGCGGTCACCTACCCTTCAAAGGGCGAGGCGCTGGACGCGGGCGAGGTCGCGCGGCTGCTGGGCGTGCCGCCGGACAGCGTGTTCAAGACCCTGGTGCTGTCAGGCGGCGGGGGGCACTTCGTCTGCGTCATCCCCGGCGACCAGGAATTGGACCTGAAGAAGGCGGCCAGGCACTTCGGGGTCAAGTCCCTGGAGATGATCCCGGCGGCAGGCTTGAAGGAACTGACCGGTTACGCGCGGGGCGGCTGCTCGCCCCTGGGCATGAAGAAGCCCTTTCCGACCGCCATGGACGACCGCGCGGCGGGAAAGCAGTGGATTCTGGTATCCGGCGGGCGCATCGGCCTGCAGATGAAAGCCCGTCCGGAGGATCTGATGAAGGCGGCCGGCATGGCCATGGCATCGCTGACCCGGGAGGCC
>JAPXQZ010000205.1:0-3575 GCA_033813835.1 Clostridia bacterium
CTCCGTCAACGACTCGGTCAAAGGCGTGTCGGGCGTGCTGATCCAGTTCCCGTTCTACGCGGGCATCATGGGCATGATGACCGGCCCGAACGCCGACGGGCTGTCGCTGGCCAAGGTCATCTCCGACGCCTTCGTCAGCATCTCCACCGTCAACACCTTCCCCCTGTTCTCCTTCTGGGCGGCCGGCATCATCAATATGTTCGTACCCTCCGGCGGCGGGCAGTGGGCGGTGCAGGGGCCGGTCACGATGACCGCGGGTGCCGCGCTGAACGTCAACCCGGCGGTTTCCGCGATGGCGATCGCCTGGGGCGACGCCTGGACCAACCTGATCCAGCCCTTCTGGGCGCTGCCCGCGCTGGGCATCGCCGGCCTGGGCGCCCGCGATATCATGGGATACTGCGTCATCGCGCTGCTCGTATCCGGCGTCATCATCAGCCTGGGGCTGCTGTTCCTGCCGGGGCTGTTCGGCCTGCTGACCGTCGCGCCGCTCGTCCCGCCGGTGTAAGCACATTCATCCGTCAGGTCACAGGGAAGGCGGGGCGCCCGTCTTCCCTGTGCGTTTGATACAGGCGACCTGCCTGCAACGAGGTATGGAATGGACCGAAAAACATCCCGGTTTCTGCTGCTTGAGGCTTTCCTCTTCCTCGCCGTGCTCCTCCTGGGGCAGGTATTCCCCTACCCCCTGTCCGGTCTGCCGGCGGTGGAGGAAAGGCTGGAGGCGGGAAGCCGGCTGTTCATGCCCCGCGTCGTCATCCGGGCGGACCTGAAATCCTCCATCCTCTACATCCTGGAAATCGACGGTCAGTACTGCGAAAAGATGTTTGACAAAAGCCTAGTTTTCAACCGCTACGTCGAAAAGCCGCTCGTGCTGCTGCGCCCGACGGAGGACAGCCCCGACATCCAGTTCGTCGCCAAAGACAGCGCGCAGAACTACCTATATTCCATCAACAGCGCGGAAGAAGTCGTGATTCACAGGCAATCCCAAAACGACAACCTGACCCTCACCTACGCCGTTTTCGGCGGCACGCTGATTCTGCTGGGGGTCTGCTTCGGAACTGGGAAACGGAATTCCGGGAAAACCGCCCCTGTAATCAATTCAAAGGCCGTGAATCCTAACGATTGACCTAGGCAGCCTCAAGGAGCATCGAAATAGAAAAAGCGCCGCTTTCGCGGCGTCAGACTGTCAAAGAACCCTGTTAAGCGAAAGCGGAGCCGGGTTCTTTTGCGTGTCATAAAAGTGTCTGCGGACACTTTTATGATGAAGAGGATCGGGAATTTTTGCCTGTTCGCTCGCGCTCACGGCCGACAGAAATTCGCGGAAACGTTTTGGCTAAAGCCAAAATCCGCGGCACCGCACACGTCGCTGCCGCGGATTACCATCGGAGGGCTATGCCCTCCGATACCACCCAAACAGTGGTTTTTAACAGCCCGACGCCGCTTTCGCGGCGTCTTGATTTGGAAGAATCAGACTTCCATCTTCTTCAGGTTCGGTGAGATATGCAGGGGCGCATCGGTGGCTGCCTGGATTTCCTCGACCGTATACTCGGGGTTGTACTCCAGAAGGACGAAACCCTCGGGCTTGAGCTCGATCACGCCCATTTCGGTGATGATGAGGTCCACGGCACCCACCGCGGTCAGAGGCAGGCTGCACTGCTTCAACAGCTTGGGGCTGCCCTTGGCAGTGTGCTCCATGGCCACAATGACCGTCTTCGCGCCGGAAAGCAGATCCATCGCGCCGCCCATGCCCGGCACCATCTTCCCGGGAATCATATAGTTGGCGATGTTGGCTTTCTCATCCACCTGCAGCGCCCCCAGCACAGTCACGTTGACGTGCCCGCCACGGATAATGCCAAAGGAAGTGGCGCTGTCGAAGAAAGCGCCGCCGGGCAGGATGGTGACGCAGGCGCCGCCCGCGTTGATGATGTCGGGGTCTTCCTGGCCGGGCTCCGGCGTGGGACCCAGGCCGATGAAGCCGTTCTCCGACTGGAAGTATACCGTCTTCTCCGGCGGCACGAAATTGGCCACCAGAGTCGGCAGGCCGATGCCCAGGTTGACGATGTCCCCGTCCCTGAGCTCCTTTGCCACGCGCTTGGCGATGAATTCCTGTGTTTGCTGCTTATCCATTGGTTTTCGCCTCCACGATGTAGTTGACCAGGGCGCCGGGGATGACGACGTCGTTGGGGTCCAGCGCGCCGACCGGCACGATTTCCCGGACCTCGGCGATGGTGACGTCCGCCGCGGCTGCCATCACAGAGTTGAAGTTGCGCAGGGCGCCGCGGAAGACCAGGTTGCCGTTCTCATCGGCACGGTCCGCGAAAATCAGCGCGAAATCCGCGCGGATGGGCATTTCCAGCAGGTATTTCTTCCCCTTGATCTCCATGACCTGCTTGCCCTTCTCAACCTCCGTCCCGACGCCCGTCGGCGTCAGAAACCCGCCCAGGCCAAAGCCGCCCGCGCGGATCTGCTCCGCCAGGGTACCCTGGGGAACCAGGTTGACCTCGGTCTCCCCCTCCATCATCTGGCGGCCGGCTTCCTTGTTGGTGCCGATATGGGAAGCGAAAATGCGGCGGAACTTCTTCTTGACCACCAGTTTTCCCACGCCCCTGTCCACAAAACCGGTGTCGTTGGTGTACAGCGTCAGGTCCTTGACGTCGCTTTCCGCCAGGGCGTCAATCAGCGATTCCGGTGCCCCGCAGCAAAGGAAGCCGCCAATCATGACGGAGGCGCCATCCTTGACCATCGCGGCTGCCTTCGCGGGGGTAATTCTTTTGTCCATATCAAACCCTTCCTTTCATGCGGTCTTCGCCGCATCTATCCTGATCCACGCCGAACCCGAGCCGCCGCGCGCTCCCCCTCCACGGATACGCAAGCGCCAGGCTATATATGATGGACTGATTATAGCGGAAACCGGCTGGCCTGTCCATATCCTGATGCCAAAAAACCACGGGCGTTTCCCACCGCACAAGATTTGTATATCTCAGCACGCCCTGGGGCTTGCCGCCCGTCAACGGCTTTGCTATGAAAGCAGCTGGGTCCGTGGTATAATCCGGCCATGTCAGACACGGGCAATTCCACGCCACAAGGCCTGGAATGGGATCGGATCGGAGCTGCCTTCAGCCGGCTGAGCCAGCCGGTCTTTCTGCTGGACCGGCAAGGACGATGCATGGTCCCCCCGCTTCCGGACGCGTTCCACCTGCCTGACTCTCTTTCTGACAAGCGGCCTGTTTCCAAATCCGGCTATCTGTTCCTGCGACTCCCGGGCCAGGAATCCCTTTCCCTGGCCGTCAAGGACCGGCCCGGCGCAGCCGATCTGCTGCTGCTGGCTGCGCAGCTGGTGCGAGCGGAACGTCTGGCCGCCGGATTCTCTGCGGATGAAAACAGCAGCTTGAAACGGCTGCTGTCCGGTGAAATCAGCGCGATGGAGCTGGAGGGCATCCTTGCCGGAGGCACCCATGAGGATCAAACGCCGCGTTGCGTGCTGATTGTAACGGTACCCGGCGTGCGCGGGCAGGAGCTGCGGGAAGCCCTCCAGGACGCGCTGCCCCTCTCCCCCGGCGACCTTGTCGTGTGGGAAA
>JAPXQZ010000206.1:0-3552 GCA_033813835.1 Clostridia bacterium
CTGGCAGAGCTGCTGCGCAACCGCTTCTCCACCGAGCCGGAGATGATTACGCCCCAGGGCGTGCTGGCCATGACCGGCATGGGAGACACCGTATTCATCATGGAGCGGCTAGGCGACAGCCTGCTGACCATCGACCGGGAACTATTGCCCGCGAAGTCCGTCAAGGTTCCGTTGATGGCGCCGGAGATGCGCATCACCGTCCCCATCGCAACGGCGGAGCGCGCGCCTTTCATCCTGCTTCCCATTGAGGATACGGAAGGTTATGTGCTGGCGGAGAACATCACCGTCTATCCGCCTGGCATTCCCGTCATCGTTCCCGGGGAGGTCATGAACCAGCAGGCCATCCGCTATCTCCTGGCCGCGCGGGAAGCGGGCAACACCATCCTGCGCTCCCGCTCCGACGTGGACGGCCAGGTCGCGGTGCTGCGCGACTCATAACATTTTTCTTTCTTTACCACGGGGAATATGAACAAGCTGTAACACCGCCCGGTTGTCGCTTGCGGCGGCTGGAAGGGTATGCCATAATACTCAAAGGCGTTACGCTGGAAAGGAACGATTGCATGAAAACCAGAATGTTGGCCCTGGCGCTTGCCCTGACGGTGTTGTGGGGCGCCACCTCCGCGTTGGCCCAGGCTCCCGCGGGGGACCCCGTGCTGGCCACCCTCAACGGGGAACCCGTCTATAAAAGCGAGGTAGACGAGCTGATTCCGCTGTTTGTGGAAAACCAGTACATCGCGGACGCGACGGATTACCGCACGGTGCTCGACGCCGTCATCCAGCGCCGTGTGCTGATGAAGAAATCGAAAGAATTGAAGTTTGACCAGTTTACCGAGGAAGAGCAAAGCGCTTTCCTACAGGAAGCCAAAAGCCAGTGGGACGCGGCAGTCACTGAGTATGCGGACCAGATCCAGTCGGACGCGTCCGAGCAGGCGAAGCAGGATGCCCTGAAGAACGCAGAGGCCTTCTTTCACGCCCAGAACGTCTCCCTGGAATCGATTGAAACAGCCATCCGTGAAAACGCGGCGTCGGACAGGATGACCCGGTACCTGGTCGGGGACTATACGCCTGGCGAGGATGAGATTCAGGCCGTCTTCCAGCAGTACGGGCCGATGTACGAGCAGAATTTCGCCAACGACATCCCCCAGTATGAGTACATGACGCGGTACTACGGCCAGTCCAGCTGGTATACGCCGGAGGGATACCGGGGCATCGTGCACATCCTGCTCAAACCGCAGGAAGAACTGTTGAAAAAATACAGCCAGTTGGTCGCCGCCTATGAGGAACAGCAACCGGACGCACAGCCCGCGGAGGGCGAGACGGCTGTGCCGTCCCCGTCGCCCGATGCGCCCGCAGCGACGCCTGAGCCTGTCACTCAGGAAATGGTGGACGCGGCGCGCCAGGCGGTCATCGACAGCCGCAAGGCGGACATCGACGCGATTTATGAGCGCCTGAGCAAGGGGGAAAGCTTCATCGACCTAATTCGCGAATATGGCGAGGACCCCGGCATGACCGATCCCACGAACCTTGCGGAAGGATACCCCGTACACGTTAATTCCGTGGTGTATGACCCTGCGTTCACCGCCGCGGCATTCGCGGAGAAGCTCAAGGCGCCCGGCGACGTGGGCGACCCGGTTGTGGGAAGCTTTGGCATCCATATCCTGCAATACCTGCGCGATGTACCGTCGGGGTTGATCATGACGGAAGCTGTCCGGGAGGAGATTGAGGATTATCTTTCGTCCGTCAGGAAGAACACTGCCTATGGCCAGGCGATGGCGGACTGGATGACGAAGGAAACCGTCGTATACAACCAGGAGGCCATCGACCAGGCCATCGCCGAGGCGCAGCAGACCGCGCAATCCCCGGAGGAAGAGCCGCTGGAGGCGGTTCCCGGGGCGACAGATCAAGCGCCGGAAGTGAAAACTGGCGAATGAAGCTTGACAGGGCAGGTGTAGGCGTGTTACTATCATCGACGCGATAAGCAGAAGCTGCCCGCTTCTCACCTGACGAACGGCGTTTGTCTGGTAAAGGAAAGAGGTTTTCGTTCCGATTGGCGGGTTTTTGCCCGCCAATTTTATTTACCGGAGGTGGACGCAAATCAACACGGAACTGATGATCAACGAAGGAATCCGGGACCGCGAAGTGCGCGTCATCGGCGCGGACGGTGCCCAGCTGGGCATCATGCCCACCGAGCGCGCGCTGCAGCTGGCGGAGGATGCGCGGCTTGACCTGGTCAAGATCGTCCCCAAAGCCCAGCCGCCCGTCTGCAAGCTGATGGATTATGACAAGCATCGCTTTGAGCAGGCGAAGCGCGAGAAGGAAATGCGCAGGAACCAGAAGATCGTCACCCTCAAGGAAGTCCAGCTGTCCGCGACCATCGAGGAGAACGATATCCAGGTCAAGGCGAAGAACGCCGTCAAATTCCTCAAGGCCGGGGACAAGGTCAAGGTCACAATCCGCTTCCGGGGCCGGCAGATTACGCACAGCGAAATCGGCCACCGTGTCATGAAAGAGTTTGCACAGCGCATCAGCGAGTTTGCCGTGATCGAGCGGCAGCCGAACCTGGAGGGACGGTTCATGATCATGATCCTCGCGCCTAAACAGGAAAAGCCGGCGAAACCGGCGCGCGAGCCGCAGCCCGCAAGCCCTCAGCCGTAAGGCCGGGCACCATATATCGACAGGAGGACGTTTTCACATGCCCAAGATGAAATCCCACCGCGGGGCAGCCAAACGGTTCCGCGTCACCAAGAACGGCCTGGTCAAGCATAAAAGCATGAACCTGGGCCACATCATGACCAAAAAGAAAACCAAGCGCACCCGCCAGCTGCGCAAGGGCGGCGTCCTGATGAACAACAAGGAGGCGGCAACCATCCGCCAGCTGATTTTGAAGTAATCACAACGTTTTTTAGGGAGGATACTACATATGGCTCGTATCAAGGGGGCGATCAACGCCCACAAAAAGCGCCGGAAGATGCTCAAGCTGGCGAAAGGGTATTACGGGGCGAAATCCAGGCAATACCGCGCAGCGAGCGAGCAGGTCCGCCGCTCCCTCCGCTACGCCTATATCGGCCGGAAGCACAGGAAGCGCGATTTCCGTCGGCTTTGGATTGTCCGCATCAACGCGGCCGCACGACTCAACGGTCTGAACTACTCCGCGTTTATCAGCGGTCTGAAGCAAAAGGGCGTGGTAATCAACCGCAAAATGCTGGCCGACCTCGCCGTCAATGACGCGCAGGCTTTCGCGCAGCTTGCCCAGATGGTCAAGAGCGCGTAAGCCGTTCCGGGCACGTGAACCGCGGCATTCGTCCCTGCCGCGGTTTTCATTTGCGGCATCGGCGAGGCGCGTGCTATAATCATTCCATCTTCAACGATAAATTGGGTTATGCCGGGGGGAGGTGGTTGGTTTGTTGCGGATGCACGTCTTTCTCATCGGTATGTCCGGCGGCGGCAAAACCAGCCTGGGCAGAGAGGCGGCCGCCAACCTCAACATCCGTTTCGTCGACACGGACGAGCGCGTCAGCGAAATGATGGGGATGAGCGTCGTCGATATCTATG
>JAPXQZ010000207.1:0-3551 GCA_033813835.1 Clostridia bacterium
CCAGGGACAATAGTTTCCTCATAGACTGGGTTCCTCCGATTCTTTATTTCCAACCGGGCGTCAGACCCGGTCAAGAACATGGGCAGGCGGCCTTTCCGGGGCCCTCCCTATGATTATATCCCTGTCCCGGGCAAACCCGCCTGGATTGCGCCTGGGACGATTCAAGAGTAAAATAGCCGTTGCGGATGGAAATGTCAAGAGATAACCGGCCTTCTCTTCCCCGGCAGCGCATTGTTTTTGTTTTGGCTCGCCGCATGGCGCGGCGGTTTCCGGGCGGGTCCTTTTAAGGGGATTTTGCGCCCGGTGGATGGTTTTGCAGGAGGTGCGGCGTGAAATCCAGGGAACTTGTCTATCGCACGCTGGGATGCGTCAACGGCGGGCGTGTGCCCAGGCACCTGTGGGTGCTTCCCTGGGCCAGGATGTACGAGGGGGAGAACCTCCGGGGCATCCAGCAGGCCTTCCCCGACGACATCGTCTGGGATATGCCGGTTCCCTATGAAGTTCCGCCCAGAACGACCGGGGATATGTATGAGAAAGGGCAGTACGTCGACGAATGGGGCTGCCGCTTTACCAGCATCCACCGCGGCATCATCGGTGAGGTCAAGGCGCCGCTGTTCCTGAAGGAGGAGTGGGAGGACGCGGAGGACTACCGTTTTCCGGAGGAACTGCTCTCCTTTGACGTGGGGAAGGTCAACGCGTATTGCCAAAGCACCGACCGGTTTGTCGTGCAGACCGATTTCGCCCGGGTGTTCGAGCGGCTGCAGTTCCTCAGGGGCACCGAGAACCTCTACGCCGACATCGCGCTGGGGAACGAGGGGATGCTCCGCTTTATCCGCAGGCTGCACGACTTCAACTGCCGGCTGATGGAACGGTGGGCCCAGACCGACGTGGACGCGCTGTTCATGATGGACGACTGGGGCAGCCAGAAAAGCCTGCTGATCAACCCCGAAACCTGGGTCAGGCTCTTCAAGCCCCTGTACGCCGACTACTGCGCGATCGCGCGCCGGCACGGCAAGAAAATCTTCATGCATTCCGACGGCCATACCCTGGCCATCCTCCCGCACCTGGTGGAAATCGGCGTGGACGCCGCCAACCTGCAGATTTTCTGCATCGGCCTGGAGAACCTGCGCGCGTTCAAGGGCAAAATCGCCTTTTGGGGTGAAATCGACCGGCAGTGGCTGCTTCCGCACGCGACCGTACCCGAAATTAAGGAGGCGGTCCGGGCCGTTCGCGGCACGCTGTGGGATCATGGGGGCTGTATCGCGCAGTGCGAATTCGGCCCCGGGGCGAAGCCCGAAAACGTGCGCGCGGTGTTCGAGGCCTGGGCGGAGAGCGGCGCTTGAACGCCCCAAAGACCAAGGAGCCTTCGGGCGCGCCGCGCGCCCGGGCCGTTTCGTTTGCCCGCCCCCGGAGGGCATGCTATAATCGCGAAGCGCAACCGGCGCCAAAGGAGTAGGTATGCCTTTCACCGCGTTCACCAAGGACAGGATCAAGCAGTCCATCCTGGGAAAACTGCAGCGCTACTACGGAAAGACCCTGAACGAAGCCACCAACTACCAGAAATACTACGCTGTCGCCTCCACCCTGCGCGACCAGATCATGGACAAGTGGGTGCAGTCCCGGGAGGACGACAAAAAGGACGGCGGCAAGCGCGTATATTACCTGTCCATCGAGTTTCTGCTGGGGCGGATGATGTTCAACAACGCCCTGAACCTCCTGTCGACCGCGCCTTACACCAAGGCGTTGACGGAGCTGGAAATCTCCTGGCGGGACATCGTGTACGAGGAGCCGGAGCCGGGGCTGGGCAACGGCGGCCTAGGCCGCCTGGCCGCCTGCTTCATGGATTCCCTGGCCACCCTGGACCTGCCCGCGATGGGCTGCACCATCCGCTACGAATACGGTCTCTTCCGCCAGAAGCTGACCGGCGGCCAGCAGATTGAGCTGCCGGACGACTGGTTGCAAAACGGCAACGTCTGGGAAGTCGCCAGCATGGAGGACGTCGTTGAGGTGCACTTTGAGGGCCAGGTGACCTCTGCCCAGCGGGACGGGCGGATGGTCTTCACCCTTTCGGACTACCGGACGGTCGAGGCTGTGCCTTACGACATGCCCGCGGTCGGCTACGGCGTCAACCGGGTCAACTCCCTGCGCACCTGGCGCGCGCGCAGCAAGCAGAGCCTGGACCTGGGCGCCTTTTCCGACGGCGACTTCCTCAACGCCACCAAGGAGCAGGACCTGGCCGCCGTCATCTCCAAGGTGCTGTATCCTGAGGACAACCACTACGAGGGCAAGACCCTCCGGCTCTGCCAGCACTATTTCCTGGTCAGCGCCAGCCTGCAGTACGCGCTGAAGGACTTCGAGGCCCGCTTCGGGAACGACTGGCGCCTGCTGCCGGAGAAGGCGGTCTTCCATATCAACGACACCCACCCCGGCCTGGCCATCGTGGAGCTCATGCGCCTGCTGATGGACGAGAAGGGCTTAGGATGGGACGAGGCGCAGGCCATCACCAACCGCTGCATGGCCTACACCAACCACACCGTCATGGCCGAGGCCCTGGAGCGCTGGCCGGAGGACCTGATCAAGCGCCAGCTGCCCCGGATTTACATGATCCTGGAGGAGATGAACCGCCGCCTGTGCGAGAAGCTGTGGGACCGCTTCCCCGGGGAGTGGGACCGCATCGCGCACATGGCCATCCTGGCCTACGGCATGGTGCACATGGCCAACCTCTGCGTGTCACAGAGCTTCTCCGTCAACGGCGTGAGCAAGCTGCACGGCGACATCATCAAGGCCGATACCTTCCACGACTACGCCCAGATGACCCCGCGCAAGTTCACCTTCATCACCAACGGCGTCACCCACCGTCGGTGGCTGATGGCCTGCAACCCCCGCCTGGCCGCGCTGATTACCGAGGCCATCGGCGAGAAGTGGGTCCGGGAACCCCAGGCGCTCCGGGACCTGCTGCCCTTCCGTGACGACGCCGCCTTCCGCGAGCGGTTCCAGAACATCAAGCGCCACAACAAGGAGGTCTTCAGCGACTTCCTCACCCACCGGCAGGACATGCAGGTGGACCCGGACTTCATGTTCGACGTGCAGGTCAAGCGCCTGCACGAGTACAAGCGCCAGCTGCTCAACGCCCTGCACATCCACGTGCTCTACAACCGCATCATGGACGACCCCGGCTTTGACATGCCGCCCCGCATCTTTATCTTCGGCGCCAAGGCCAGCCGCGGCTACGCCAAGGCCAAGATGATTATCCGCTACGTCCTCGCCCTCTCCCGCCTCATTGACCGCTCCCCGCGGGCGAAGGAGATGCTGCGCGTGCTGTTCGTCGAAAACTGGAACGTGTCCGCCGCCGAGGCGCTCATCCCCGCGGCGGACCTGTCCGAGCAGATTTCCACCGCTGGCAAGGAGGCCTCCGGCACCGGCAACATGAAGCTGATGATGAACGGCGCTGTGACCATCGGGACCCTAGACGGCGCGAACGTGGAGATTTCCCGCGCGGTCGGCCGCGACAACATCTACCTCTTCGGCATGAACGCGGGCCAGGTGGACGC
>JAPXQZ010000208.1:0-3533 GCA_033813835.1 Clostridia bacterium
GATCGAGGACGCCATCAGCAAGGGCGTGGCGCTGATGTTCGTCAACTCGGCGGACAACCAGGGCATCGTGCCGGCGCTGCTGCAGCTCAACGCCGCGGGCATCCCCATCGTCAACTACGACGCCGAGGTCGCGGACTATGAGAAGTACGTCCAGGCCTACGTCGGCTCCAACAACTACAACGCCGGCTACGTGTGCGGCGAGGACATGGCCAAGCGCCATCCCGACGGCGGCAACATCGTCATCCTGGACTATCCGGCCGCGCAGAGCGTGGTGGACCGCATCAACGGCTTCAACGACGCGATTGCCAAGTCCGGCGTGAAGTTCAACGTGGTCGTGCAGCTGGACGCCCAGGGCGACCTGCAGAAGGCCATGGGCATCATGGACGACATCCTCAACCGTCAGTTTGACGGCGGCATCGTCGCGGCCTTCGGCGGCAACGATCCGACCGCGCTGGGCATTTGGGCCTCCTGCCAGGCCGCCGGCCGCACCGAGATTGAGATCTACGGCGTGGACGGCTCCCCGGACGCGAAGAAGGCCATCGCGGAAAAGGGCCAGTTCATCGGCTCCGGCGCCCAGTCCCCGATTTCCATCGGCAAGCTGTCCGTCGAGGTCGCCTACAAGATTCTGAACAAAGAGGCTTTTGAGTTCCGCACGCCTGTGCCCACCTTCCTCATCAACCAGGACAACATCGCCGAGTACGGCGTGGAAGGCTGGCAGTAAGCGCCGGCAACCATCAAAGGACGAGGCCCTCCGGGGCCTCGTCCGCAAATCCGCTTCTTTTCCGCCCGGCGGCGGGACGGGGGCGCGAGGGAGGTGACCACGGTGCCGGAGAACGGCAAACTGCTGGAGATGCTCGGCGTGCACAAGCGCTTTCCCGGTGTGTACGCCTTGAAGGACGTCAGCTTTGACCTGGAGGCGGGCGAGGTTCATGCGCTGCTGGGCGAGAACGGCGCGGGCAAGTCCACGCTGATCAAGATCCTGGGCGGCATCTACCCGATCGACGAGGGGGACATCCTCATCCAGGGCGTCAAGACCCCCGTCCATTCGGTGTCCGACGCGCAGAAGAACCATATCTCCATCATCCACCAGGAGCTGGCCCAGGTGCCGCACATGACCATCGCGGAGAATATCTTCCTGGGCAAGGAGATCAAGGGTCCTGCGTTCACCGTGCGCCGGGGGGAGATGGTGAGGGAGGCGCAGAAACTGCTGGCCGCCTATGATTTTGATGTGCCCGCAGATACGCCGCTGTCCCGGCTGACCATCGCCCAGCGGCAGATGATTGAAATCATCAAGGCGGTGTCCTTCAATGCGCGCATCCTGGTGATGGACGAGCCGACCAGCTCGCTGTCGGACAAGGAGACGGAGTTCCTCTTCCGCACCATCCGAAGGCTCAAGGCCGAGGGCGTGGGCATCATCTACATCTCCCACCGCTTGAGCGAGCTGTTCGAGCTGTCCGACCGGGTCACCGTGCTGCGCGACGGCATGGTCATCGGCACCCGGGTCACCCGGGACGTCAGCCAGGCGGAGCTCATCGCGATGATGGTGGGCCGCGAGCTGACCAGCTATTACACCCGCACCTATGCGGAAGCGCAGGGCGAGGAGGTGCTCCGGCTGGACGGCGTTTCCTCCGGCGACCTGGTGCGCGACGTCAGCTTTTCCGTCTACCGGGGGGAAATCCTCGGCCTGGCGGGCCTGGTGGGCGCCGGGCGCAGCGAAATCTGCCGCACGATCTTCGGCCTGGACCCCCTGATTGCCGGCAGCATATCCGTTCACGGCAAGCCCGTCCACATCCGCAACCCGGAGGACGCCATGCGCCTGGGCATCGCCCTGGTGCCGGAGGATCGCAAGAAGGAAGGCATCTTCGCCATCAAGGACGTCGCCTTCAACGTCACCCTGAAAATCCTGCGCAAAATCATCAGGGGGCTGTGGGTGAACAAGCGCCTGGAAAGCCGGCTGGTGGAGGAGAGCATCAACAGCCTGTCCATCAAGACGCCCGGGCAGACCCAGCTGGTGGGCAACCTGTCCGGCGGCAACCAGCAAAAGGTGATCATCGCCCGCTGGCTGTCGACCCAGCCGGACATCCTCATCCTCGACGAGCCCACCCGCGGCGTGGACGTAGGCGCCAAGGCGGAGATTTACGCGATCATGAACGAGCTGGCCGGCCGCGGCGTCGCGATTATCATGGTGTCCTCCGAACTGCCGGAGGTCATCAATATGTCCGACCGCGTGCTGGTCATCGGCGGCGGCACGGTGCGCGGCACGCTGCAGCGGGGCGAGGTTTCCCAGGAGGCCATCATGACGTACGCGACGGAGGGAATGTAAATGCAGACGGAACATACGCGCGCAAAGGGGACGCAGAACGTCGCGCTGCGGGCGGTCGCCAAGTTCTTCAAGGATAACGCAGCCATCCTCATCGGCCTTCTGGCCATCTCCCTGCTCATCCAGCTCCTTTCGGCCAAGGATGGATTTTTGAACGGCCTCTTCTTCACCCAGTCCAACCTGATGAACGTGCTGCGCCAGGTATCCATCAACGCGATGCTGGCCTGCGGCATGTGCATCGTCATCATCCTGGGGGGCATCGACATCTCCGTGGGCTCCGTCATCGCGCTGGCCGGGGTGTTTACCGCCGGCGTCATCACCAACTACCAGATGCCCGTCTGGGTGGGTGTGCTGGCCGGCGTGGCCATCGGGCTCATCTGCGGGATGTTCAACGGCTTCATCATCTCCACCACCCCGCTGCCGCCCTTCATCGTCACCCTCGCGATGATGCAGATGGCGCGCGGCTTCGCTTACATCTTCACCTCCGGCGCGCCCATCCGCACGATGATTCCGGAGTTTTACCAGCTGGGCACAGCCTTCGTGTGGGGCATCCCCATCCAGGTTATCTACGCGGCCGTCATCATCCTCATCACAGCCTACATCCTCAACATCACCCGCATGGGCCGCCACATCTACGCGGTCGGCGGCAACCGCGAGGCTGCCCGCTTCGCCGGCATCAACGACCGGCGCATCCTCTTCTTCGCCTACAGCTACACCGGCCTGTTGGCCGGCATCTGCGGCGTGGTGCTGGCGGCGCGCATGTTCTCCGGCCAGCCGACGGCGGGGGACGGCCAGGAAATGGAGACCATCGCCGCCACCGTGCTGGGCGGAACCTCCATGCTGGGCGGCCAGGGGGCTGTGGGCGGCACGATGATCGGGGTGCTCATCATGGGCTCCCTCTCCAACGGCATGAACCTGCTGGGCATCAACTCCTTCTGGCAGTACGTCGTCAAGGGCGTGGTCATCCTCTTCGCGGTATACATCGACGTCATCAAGAAGCGCACGCGCAAGACCAGGCTGGTCGACCAGCCGGAAAAGGCGGCGCCGGTCAAGACCTGAGACAACGGGGCCGGGAGTGCCCCAGGCAGATAAAAGCCGCCGCGGCGTACGCCGCGGCGGCCTCTTTCTGTCATTCAACCGTCCGGACGGTTTTGGTTGCGCCTCACCACGCCGGCAGGTACACGCCCTTGTAGACAGTATCAAACAGCGCCTT
>JAPXQZ010000209.1:0-3529 GCA_033813835.1 Clostridia bacterium
CAGGCCCGCCCCCCAGGCGCCTCCCTCTCCCGCGGTTTCCATGACAGACACCGGGGTGGACAGCGCGGCGGCGGTGAAACGCTGGCCGGCGGTGCCGCCCTTGTACAGCCCGCCGTGGCCCAGGATTCGGTCAATCTTGACCTGTTCCTCCCGGAGGACCTCCATGCCGATGGACAGCGTCGCCAGGCTGGAGAACAGGATGCTGCGGGCCAGGTTGGGGAAGGAAAGCCGCGCCTGCGGCGGGTAGACCAGCAGGGGCCGCCCCTCCTCAAAACCGGTGATGTGCTCGCCGGAGAAGTAGCCGTAGCCGGTCAGGCCGCCGGCGTCTGCCTCGGCGGTCTCCGCCGCGTCAAAGAAGGCAGCGTACAGAGCTTCCCGGCTGATTTCAAGGTCCGTGCGCGCGCAGAAATCCTCAAAGAGGGCAACCCAGGCGTTCAGGTCGGTGGTGCAGTTGTTGCAGTGCACCATGGCCACCGGGCTGCCCTCCGGGGTGGCGACGATATCAATTTCCGGGTGAAGGCGGGAAAGGGGCTTTTCCAGCACGATCATCGCGAAGATGGAGGTGCCGGCGGACACGTTGCCGGTGCGCGGCGCCACGGCGTTGGTCGCCACCATGCCGGTGCCCGCGTCCCCCTCCGGCGGGCAGAAGGGGATGCCGGGGCGCAGCAGGCCGTTTGCGTCCAGCGCCCGGGCGCCGCGTTCGGTCAAAAAGCCGGCCGGCTCGCCCGCGCGGCGGATTTCAGGCAGAAGGTCCGCAACGTCCCAAGGATAACCCCTTTGACCGATCAGTTCCCTGAATTGCGCGAGCATTCCCTGATCATAGCCGCCGTCCGCGCCCAGGGGGAACATGCCGGAGGCGTCCCCCACGCCCAGTGCCTTCGTCCCGGTCAATTGCCAATGGACGTAGCCGGCCAGGGTCGTCAGGAAGCGCAGGTCCTTCACGTGCAGCTCCCCGTTTAAGATGGCCTGGTAAAGGTGGGCGACGCTCCAGCGCTGGGGAACCGCGAAGCGGAACAGGCGGCTGAGTTCCTCCGAGGCCCGGCCGGTGATGGTGTTGCGCCAGGTGCGAAACGGCGCCAGCAGGCGCCCCTCGCCGTCAAAGGGCAGGTAGCCGTGCATCATCGCGCTGATGCCGATGCCAGCCAGGTTGCGGATTTCGATGCCGTTCTCCTGATGGAAGGCGGACGCCATGGCGCGGTACGCGGCCGCGACGCCCTCCATCGCCTCCTGCAGGCTGTAGGTCCAGATGTCGCCGTCCAGCTTGTTTTCCCAGCGGTAATCGCCCGCGGCGACGGGGCGGTGCTCCCCGTCCAGCAGCACTGCCTTGATGCGGGTGGAGCCCAGCTCAATCCCAAGCACCGCCTCGCCCCGCTTGATGGCCTCGCGTGCCCCAGCGTCCAGTTTCATGCGCGTTTCCCTCCCCGGTTTTTCAGCGGTAATAGGCCTGACCCAGCATCATTTCCTGCTTGAAGCCCTTCACGGTGGTGCCCTCGCCGATGACCAGGGCCTCGATTCCCATGTGCTCCGCCCAGTCGGCCATCTGCTCGCTGGTCAGGTCGTAGGAAAAGGCCGTATGGTGGGCGCCGCCGGCCAGGATCCAGGACTCGACGCCGGTGGCGAAGTCCGGCCGCGGCGTCCAGAACACGGTGGCGACGGGCAACTTGGGCATGGGCTTTTCATTGGCCTTGCAGTCCACCTCGGCGATGATCATGCGGAAGCGGGTGCCCATGTCCACCAGGGAGACGGCGACGCCGGGGCCGGTCTTGGAGGTGAACACCAGGCGGGCCGGGTCCTCCTTGCCGCCCATCAGCAGGTACTGGCAGCGGATGGCCGGCTTGTTCCGGGCCAGGGTGGGGCAGATTTCCAGCATGTGCGCCTGCAGGATGCCCTCCTTGCCGGGCTCCAGGTGGTAGGTGTAGTCCTCCAGCATCGAGGTGCCCTTCGCGCCTTTGATGTCCCGGGTCATCAGTTTCATCAGCCGTACCAGCGCCGCTGTCTTCCAGTCGCCCTCCGCGCCGAAGCCATAGCCCTTTTCCATCAGCCGCTGGATGGCGAGTCCCGGCATCTGCTTGAGCGCGCCCAGGTCGTCAAAGTGGGTGACGATGGCATGGTAGTCCTTTTCCTGCAGGAAGCGCTCGAAGCCCAGCTCCATCCGGGCCTGCACAGCCACGTGCTCCCTGAACGCCTTCGGGTCCCGGCCGTCCAGGATGACGTCGTAGCGCTGGTAGTACTCCTCCACCAACTTGTCGGTGTCGGCCTTAGAGACCGCGTTCACCACCTCAACAAGCTGGTTGACCGGCCAATAGTCCACCTGCCAGCCGAACTTGAGCTGGGCTTCGACCTTGTCGCCCTCGGTGACGGCGACGTCGCGCATGTTGTCCGCCACGCGCATCACGCGCAAGCGGCTGCTTTCCACGATGCCCACGGCGGTGCGCATCCAGGAGGAGACCCGCCGCTTGACCACGGGGTCGTCCCAATGCCCGGCGACCACCTTGCGCACCACGCCCATGCGGGTGACGATGTGGGCGTACTCGCGGCCGCCATGGGCGGACTGGTTGTCGTTCATGAAGTCCATGTCGATGTCGTCGTAGGGAATCCCGCGGTTGAATTGCGTGTGCAGGTGCATCAGGGGCTTGGTGTTGGCCTTCAGCCCCGCGATCCACATCTTGGCCGGGGAAAAGGTATGCATCCAGGTGATGACGCCGGCGCAGGCGGGGTCACATGCCGCCTCCAGGAAGTTCTGGTGGATGCGCTCCGCGGTGATGAGGGTGGGCTTGAGCACCAGGGGATAGGGCAGCGCGCCCGATTTGTTGAGCGTATCCACGATGGTTTTTGCGTGCTCCGCCACGTTTTTCAGGCTCTCCTCCCCGTATAGCTCCTGGGAGCCGACGCAGAACCAGAAGTTGTATTTCCGTTTCGCCTGTTTCATTCCGTTCACCTCGACGTTTATTTGCTTTTTCGATCCCAGCGGCCGGAACGGCCGCCGGACCGACCTGTCAGGCCCATTGTAGCACACCGGCGGCGGTTTCCGCCCGGCAGACCAACCTCAGCCGGACATCCGCCAGTAAAAGGGGAGGGAGCCTTCTCCGCCGTAAACTGGGTCGGTTTCCGGCAGGGGAACGGCCAGGCATTTCGACCGGAGGGCCTCGAATCCCTCGGTGTCCCCCCGCTGCAAATCCGGCGACTGGCCTTCCGGATAGGCGCCCGCGACGCTAAAATCCCGCGAGGACCGCACCAGGCAGTGCCCCACGCCCGCGGGCAGCACCAGCGCATCCCCGGCCTTTACCTCCACCTCTAGGCCGTCCGGGCCGCCCAATCGGAGGACCGCCGAACCCGCGACGCAGCCCAGGGCTTCGTGCGCCTCCGCGTGGTAGTGGTGGAAGGAATACACGCCGTTCACCCAGACGCCCGTCCAGCCGTTTTGCAGGAACAGCCGATCAAACCGGGTCGGGGCGTCCCGGAGCGCGCCCGCGTACACCAGGACCGGATAAGGGGAATTGGGAAAGGGTGCGACCGCAGGGATATAGAT
>JAPXQZ010000210.1:0-3518 GCA_033813835.1 Clostridia bacterium
GTGCCCAGCGGCACGAAGACACCGGTAGAAACGGGCAGGCTGCCGATTTTCTTTCCCGCTCCGTACACTGTCAGCGTCTGCGCGGTCTTGTCAATCACGACGCCATAGCGGCTGTCCGGAATCATGGTTTTCAGTTTGGACAGGGGGACGTACCCTTCGATCCATTGCCCGTCGCCATGCCGAGCGGCGCGAACCCGCGCGAAGCCGCCGACGTCCGGGTCCAGCACCATCAGCCCGGCAGTCTGCCCGTGCACGATTCCCAGTTTGTAGGAGTTTTTGTCCGGGTCACGATACACAAACTGGTGCTGCAGGTCCCCGATGTTCACCACTGTCACCGGAGCCATCAACGCCGCCCAGACGCTTTCGTCGTCCATGCTCTCCGGCAGGAAGGCGCCAGCCGCGGTCCTCATGACAGGCGCCGGAACGGCTTTTCCGTCCGTCAGGGTCAGCGCGCGCTCCAGCATACCCTGCGGCGAACCCTGTACCTGAAAGGTCAGGATATAATCGCCTGGTTCCGCGGGTTTGCCCTTGATGGTCCTGTCCCAGCGAAAGCGCCGGGGCAGGGTGTCTCCCCGTTCCAGGGACCAGGTGCGGAGCGCTGTTTCACGGTCTTCCGCGCGGTACAGCGCGACCGCCAGCCGGCCGGGGCGGGTGAGCTGATGTTCCGCATACAGGTCGTCCCCGCCTTCCCGGGGCAGCGAGACAGCGGACAGCACGACAAAGCTGAGCGCGGCCGCGGGCGGCAATACCTGCAAGGGTGTTTCCCATGTCAGTGTGCCGGAATCGCCTTCCAGCCGCGCCTGCAGAATGCCAGTTCCGCGGGGAAGGGGCTCGCCGGCCTGACTGAGTCCGTCCAGTTTCAGCGACAAATCCCCGGCAGCCGAGGGGTTCTTTTGAATCAGGGGGATTTCTTCCCCGCCCATCCGCGCAATAAGGGACAGCAGGCCGTTTTCCGGCAGCCGCATCCTCGTTTCAATGGGAGCATAAGGCCGCAGGGTGACCGGCGAAGGGAAAACCGCCTCGGCCCGCGCCCCGCCCCCGGGCTGCGCCGCCAGGACAAGGAGGAACACAGCCAGCCAAAAGGCAGCTCCTCTGATTGCCTTGGAAAAAGGATCGTGCTTCCCGGGTTTCTTCATCAGACGCTCCCTCATTCGCGCCGCAGCGCTTCCCTATCTTATGGGCCTGCCGCGGGCCTTGTCAAACCGCACTTTCTGCCGGGCCAGCGGCTTCCACCCCGCTGGTTGTTAGACGCAGCCGGAGGGAATAACGTTTCGTCAGAAACGAATCTTTCAGTGCCCCGGCTGGAACGCAAGCGCCGCCGTTGGTTCCCGCATGAAAAAACCACCCGGCTTGCGCCAGGCGGTCCTGCTCATGCTGTAGGGAGTTATCTGCGCATCGCAGAGAAACACTCGCTGCAGTAGATGGGGCGGTCGGTCTTGGGAAGGAAAGGAACCTGCGTCTGTGCCCCGCACTGCGCGCACACGGTGCTGTGCATCTCGCGCGGCCCGCCCGCGGCAGGCCGGTTGGCTTTCCGGTTCTGGCGGCAGTCCTTGCAGCGGGAGGGCTCGTTCTGGAACCCGCGCTCCGCGTAGAACTCCTGCTCGCCCGCGGTGAAGGTGAACTCCACGCCGCAGTCACGGCAAACCAACGTCTTGTCCTGGTACATGTGTCTGGTAACCCCCTGACCTAAGATAGGCTGACCCTCGCTGACCTGGTCTTTGACCCCACACCCGCCGGCGGGAGTTTTGCTCCGCGCGTTCGCGCCTCACGCCGCTCTCTCGGGCTTGCGCCCGGCCGGTCTGACCTCTAGATCGCACCATGCTCACAGGCGTTTGCCTGCTTACGTGGGCCGCTTCGCCTGCGACTGGCATCGGCTTGCAACCACAGACCAAGGCTCAACCAGGCGTATTATACGGCGGGCATTGCGTTTCCGCAAGCGGTATTTCATTGTTCACACAAGTTCACCATGATAGAATGGATGGCAGGGAGGACGGTATGCCGTATTACGGAACCTATACCAAGACGGACCTGCGCAGCGTGGACTGGTTTGCGGAAGCGAACCAGGGCGGCCTCAACCGTGAGGCGGCCCGCTTCGGGTTGGAGCTGGCGCAGTTCGCGTATGACTTCAACGCTGCCCCCTGGCTGGCGGCCGGCTGGACGGATATCTCCATGCAGGTGGACAGGCGGCTCCTCACCGGCGTGCGCGGGCCCGGAGACGAGGCCGGATGGCGCCAGATGCTGCTCAACACCGTCGTGCCGCGCCTGGCCCGCGGCCTGACCCTGTTCCCCAACCCCATTGCTGAAATCCGCGGTGCGATCAAGCAGAACGTCCTGCCGGAAACAGGCAAGGCCGTCACCATGGTGCTGGCGCTTCCGGAAGGGCGTTTTATCGTCGCGGTCGGCTTTATGGGCACGGGCAGGCGTCCGCAGGATTGGGTCAGTAACATGCGATTCTCCCACCCGGACGGCCTGCATGAAGGGTTCCTGTCCCTGGCGCTTCAGTACGAGCAGAACGCGCAGGGCATCCAGTTCCCGTCCATCGCGCAGGCCTTGGGGGTCGAGCGGTTCACGATGAAGGACGTGCTGGAAGAATGCGGCAAGCCGGACAGCCGCTTCCGCCTGGTGCTTGCGGGCCACAGCCAGGGGGCGGCCGTCCTGCAGGTCTGGGCGTACCGTAGAAAGATGGAAGGTCTGCGCCGGGAGCATTTTACTGGCTTTGGCTATGCCTCCCCGATGGTCGCGGCGGGCTTGAGCATTGAGGGGATGGATTGCCCCCTGACCCATTTTCTCTCTTCCGACGACATTTTTACGCGCATGGGGCTCCTTCAGCATATCGGGCAATGCGTATCCCTGCCTGCGGACGACGCCTTTCGCCAACTGGTTTATGGCAGGGCGATGAAGGAACCGTTGTTTAGGGAAATGCTCGGCATTTTTCAAACCCAAAAGGGAACCGCGGACGGTCTGACGCTGTGCCTTGGCTTCCTGGAGGCGCTGTCCCGCAGACCGCATAAGGTGGTTGCCTCGGCGCTCGCGGTGTTTTTCGACAGCACGTTGCTGGAACTGGCGCCGGCAACGGCGACGGAGGAGTGGCTCCGGCGCCTGATGCGGTTTGCCCTGGACAGCTTCCGCCGCTACTACCGGGAAGCGACTAGCACAGAGCCGGACGCCTCGTCCATCGACGCCGCCCGCTCACGAGTGGAGGCGCTGATGTCCAGGCACGGCGCCGTCGCGTTTTCCCGGATGCTGGTGCGGGCGCTGTACCTGACCCATTCCCTTGTCAACACAGAGCCGGGCCGCGGCGACCTGGCACCCTACAGCTATATGGTCGTCCGCGCCTTTTCGGATTTGCAGCCCTGTGAAGACCCTTTGAGTTCAACCTTTGACCAGTTATCATCGGGCAATGAATAAATAAAAAATAATAGTTGACTCGTACTCGGCAGCTGTGGTATATTCATCGAGCACCCCTTTGGGGGGTGCGGGGACCTTGAAAACGGTACAGAGACGAGAAGCGAAGGAAA
>JAPXQZ010000211.1:0-3503 GCA_033813835.1 Clostridia bacterium
TCCACGTCCTCATCCGGATTCCCGCCGTCCTCGTCCTCAAACACGGCGTCCTCCAGCGCGGCGAGATCCTCATCCATATTCTCAAGGTATTCGTTGAACTCGTCCTGATTTTCCCGCAGTTCGTCCACTTCCGTGGCGATTGCGTCCAGGACGTCCAGCATCCTCAGCAGCAGTTTCTGTTCCTGCGTGTCCTCTTTGAGGTTCATCCCTTCCGCCAGGCCTTTGAGATATTCCACTTTCTTGGACAGGTCGCTCATGGTGTTCTCCTTCCGCGCGGCTGCCGCGCTTATGCCCTGGATAGGTACTCGCCGGTCCGGGTGTCGATCTTGATGACGTCCCCGATATTGATAAACAGCGGAACCATCAGCGTATAGCCGGTTTCCGCCGTCGCGGGCTTGTAGGTCGTGGAGGCCGTGTCTCCCTTGAAGCCGGGTTCCGTTTCGGTGATTTCGAGGTCCACGAAGTTGGGCGCTTCTACGGAGAAGGCCGCGCCCTTGAAGAATCGGATGTTGACGTTCGTGTTTTCCTTGACGAACTTGATGGCGTCTTCCACCTGGCTCAGGTTCAGCGGCATCTGTTCGAAAGTCTCCGGATCCATAAAGTAGTAGAGGTCCCCGTCGTTGTACAGGTACTGCATTTCCTTGGATTCGATGATGGCGCGCGGCATCTTGTCCGTCGGGTTGAAGGTGCGCTCAATCACCGCGCCCGTCATGATGTTCTTAATCTTGGTACGGACAAAGGCGGCGCCTTTGCCGGGCTTGACGTGCTGAAAATCCACGATATTCCAGACGCCGTCCTCCCACTCGATGGTAACGCCCTTGCGAAAGTCGCTTGCCGAAATCATTTGCCGCCCTCCAATCCAATTTCCGTCTATGACAGGATCTGCAGTTCGCGCGGGGAAGTCACCAGGGACTCATATCCGTCCGATGTGATGAGGCACGAATTTTCAATCCGCACGCCGCCCAGGCCGGGCAGGTATACGCCCGGCTCAACGGTGACGACGTGGCCGGGGCACAGCGTATCCGTGCTCCGGGGGTTCAGCCGCGGGTTCTCATGCACGTCGATTCCCAGGGAGTGCCCCAGGCCGTGCCCGAACTGGTCGCCATACCCGGCGTCTCCGATCATTTTCCGCGCGATGCCGTCGACCTGGCTACAGGCTTTGCCGGGAGCCAGCGCATCCTGGCAGGCCTTTTGCGTTTCAAGGACCAGGTTGTAAATATCCAGCATCCGGCCGTCCGGCTTGCCCAACGCCACGGTTCGCGTCATATCGGCGCAGTACCCGCCGACCTTCGCCCCAAAGTCCAGGGTGATCAAGTCGCCTTTTTTCAGGGTTCGTTCTCCCGCAATCGCGTGGGGCAGCGAGCCGTTGGGGCCGGAGGCGACGATGGACGAGAATGCGGCGTCCTGAGCGCCCAACTCAAGCATCCGGTACTCCAGCATCCGCTTGACCTGTGTCTCGCTGAGTCCCTCGCGGATGACGCCGGCGATGTATCCGAACGCTTCGTCGCTGATTTCGCAGGCTTTCCGGATGTGTGCGATTTCCGCAGCGTCTTTGATTTCGCGCAGGGCTTCCGGCGCGTTGCCCAGAGACTCCATCGCGATTCCGTCCAGCGCGGCGGTCAGTTTCGCGGCCTCCCGGACGGTGACGAAGTCATCCTCGTACAAGGCCTTTCTGGCGCCGATTTCCTGCAGAAGCCTCGCGGCTACCTGCGCATGGTTGACGTCGTTGCTGACGGAATGGACCTCATAACCGGGCGACTGGCCCTGCGCCTGTTCCACATAGCGAAAGTCGGTGACAATCGCGAGGCGTTTCCCGGAAAGCACCAGCAGGCCTTCGCCGGTAAACCCGCTGAGGAAGAAAACGTTGGAAGGACGGTGAACCAGGATGCCTTCGCTTCCCGCCACACCGCAGCGTTCCATCAGGCGCACTGCCCTGTCCGTCATCTCCACCCCTCCCCGCCGATACCGATGAGCATTCTACCATAAGTCTCGTCATTCATCCACCAGAACCTGACAAAACCAGCGTAGTTTATTCCTTCAGGCCCGCATGGGCGTCGGCAAGCGCCCTTTTCATCTGTGCCGCGTCCTGCGCCATGGTGCCGCGGCTTTCACAGATCAACGTGCCTGCATACCCGCGGGCAGCCAGCAGTGGCGCGAGAAGGGTAAAGTCCGGACCAAAACCGTCGTCTGCGAACACCCTGTGCCGGATTTCGCCCTTCGGGCCAAATTCGATGCGGGAGAAGTGTATATGCGCCTCCTGCGCGCGCGTCGCCCCCAGGGCGGCCTCGACGCGATCCAGAACCCAGGCAAAATCATCTTCGGTATTCAGCATCCCGCCCTGTGCCGCGTGCAGATGGGCGAAATCCAGGCAAGGCAGGAAACTGCGGTGCAGGCGCACCAAGTACAGGACTTCTTCCAGCGTGCCCAGCACGCTCGGCCTGCCCATGGTCTCCAGGCAGAGGCGGATGTCGCCCAGATTCTCTCGCTCAAGCGTATCCATGACCGCAAGCAGCCTGCCGGCGCAGCGTTCCAGCGCATCCTCCCGCTCCCCGCCTTTGGGCGAGCCAACGTGAACGACAAGGCGCGTGCCGCCCATCTCCTTTGTTAGCCGGGCGCTGTCGGTCAGGTAGCGCGCGCTGGCAGCGGCCAGCGCTTCGTCCGGATTAGCCAAATTGACGTAGTAAGGCGCATGCGCGCTGACTTCCACGTCCGCTTCCCGCGCGGCGCAGCCAAGCATCGCTGCCGTTTCCATCGACATGGAGATGCCCCTGCCGAAGGGAACCTCAAACGCGTCCAGCCCGAAAAAGCGGCGCTGCCAGGCGAAGGCGTCCGCCGTGCTTTTATAGCCCTGTTCATAAAAAATCTCAGAGTTGCCGGCAGGACCGACGCGCAGCCCGCGGCTCAATGCGCCTGGGTCCGCTGGTCGTACGCCTCCCACAGCGGGGCGTAAATCCGGACGGCTTCCTCGTGTTCTGCGAGCGTCTTTGAGAAATGGAGCTCGCCGGTATTGGGGTCCTTGGAGCAGAAATAGAGGACTCCCTCCCGGAGAAACTGCTCGTCCGGGTACAGCGCCGCCTGGATTGCCGCCCTGGAAGGGCTGCACACCGGGCCGGGCGGCAGTCCTTTCACGCGGTAGGTATTGTAGGGGGAATCGACGCTCAGGTCTGCCTGGTTCAAGGCCATGCGGGTCGTGCCGGTAGCGTACTTGATCGTCACGTCGCTGCCCAGCGGCATCCCCTGCTTCAGCCGGCCGTGGAAGACCGCGGAAACCTTGGAGAATTCCGCCGTCTTGGCTTCCTTTTCAATCAGGGACGCCAGGGTGATGACCTGGTCCATGCTCATCCCCAGTTCCTCCGCCCGCGCGTGGAACGGCTCTTGGTATACCGCTTCCGTCTGGGAGAGCAGCTTGCGGATGATGTCGTCCGCGGTCGCGCTGGTGTAGATTTCATAGGTATCCGGCGCGAGGTAACCCTCCAGGGCGTACCTGCGCTGCCCCGCGTTCC
>JAPXQZ010000212.1:0-3496 GCA_033813835.1 Clostridia bacterium
GGATATCGTCTTCCGATTCAGTTCAGCACCTTGGGCAGATAATAGATGAGCTGGCGGCGCCACCAGTCCCAGTCGTGGTTGACATCCGTCCCCCACACGTCCACCCAGGCTGAAATCCCCTTTTGCCGCATTGCCTCCTCCAGCAGCCGGAGGGAGCGCAGCATCTCATCCTCCCAGGCACCCTGGCCGCAGCAGAGGATAATGCGGCAGGTATTGAGCAGGCCGACGTAGGGGTGGTCAGGCGGCATCCCCCGGATACTGTCCAGCGGTGAGTTCAGGTACACCAGCTCATCCATGTATCCGGCCAGCAGCCAGCGCGCGTCGTAGGCGCCGGACAGTGCGATGACGGTGCCGAACAGGTCGGGGCGGCGGAAAATGGCGTTCGCGGCATGGGTGGCCCCCAGACTGCAGCCCAGCGTCATCAGCCGCCCCTGCCAACCGGTGTCTCGGTACATGAAGGGGACGAATTCCTCCGTCAGGTGGCGGAACCATGCTTCGTGTCCCCGCATCCGGTCATGGGGATGGGCGGATACGTTCGACCAGGTCTGGTCGTCCACGCTGTCAACGCAATACAGGTGGAGGCGGCCACCGTCCAGCCAGGGACGGGCGGCGTCCACCATGCCGAAGCCCTCAAAATCCCCGCTGCGCCCGTCCTGGGAGGGGAACACCAGGCAAGGCATGCCGCCGTCGCCATAGCGCGTAACCCCCAGCTCGCGCCCAAGGATGTGGCTGTAGAAACGGAAAAAATCGCCGGCCATCAGGCTTCCCTCCGGCAGGCATCGGCGATAAAGGCGTCCGCCTCCTGACGGTTTAAGCACTGCGCCAGGTAAATCTGGTTGCCCATAGCGCCGGTCAGCGCTTCCGGCATCCGGTCGTGGAAGACGATGCGGTGCCCCCACTCCTTCATCAGTTCAAAATGGGGATGGGCATAGGCGTGAAGATCCTGGCGTCCTACGAACACGCAGTAGTAGGTCCGGCGAAGCGGGTCCAGGTCGACCCGCCCGCGGCAGACCATGTCCGCCCACAGGCGGTGAATGTCCACGCTGCCGGCATAGTTGATCATGTCCGGCGTAAATCCGCCCGAGGGCCGCATATTGACCTCCAGACCCAGCAGGTCCCCCTTGCGCCCCAGGCCTTTCTGGTCTTGCCGCAGCCGGAAGAACTCAAAGTGGGTGAGCCGGTTGATGACGCCGAAGGCCTTGACCGTCCTGCGGCCCAGCTCCTTCACGTCCTGCGCCAGCTCCGGCACGATCATGTAGACGGATTCGGTCTTTTCGTTGACGACGTCCATCACCGATACCAGCGTGATGTTGCCGGTTTCGTAAAGCGGTTCGCCTGCCGGTCCGACGACCGCGTCGTAGGAGCAGATTTCACCGTCGACGAACTGCTCCAGCAGGTAAGGCCGCAGCGGCAGGCGCGAAAAGAAGGACGCCAGCTCGCCTTCATCCCTGATCCGGTAAGTGTCGTTCGCGCCCACACCGACGTCCGGCTTGGCGATCAGGGGATAGCCGACCGATTCAGCAAACAGCAGCGCCTTCTCTAGCGTCTCCGCCAGCTGCCAGGATGCGGATTGAATGCCCGCGCCGGCATAGACAGCCTTCATCAGGGATTTGTGCTTGTAGGCGGGAATCTGTTCCAGCATGGGACCTGTGGTCACGTGGAACATCGTGCGCAGCCAGGCATCCTGCTCCAGCCAGTACTCGTTGTTGGACTCGATCCAGTCGATTTTCCCGTAGCGGTGGGTGAACCACCCCAGTGCGCGCAAAACGGCTTCGCCGTCCTCCAGGCTGGGTACCCGGTAGTATTCCGTCAGGCTGTTTTGCAGTTCTGGGAGCAGTTCCTCATACGGCGCGTCCGCGACACCCAGCACAGTCACGCCGTTTTGGCGCAGCGCCGCGCAGAAGCGCCAGTAGTGAGAGGGAAAATGCGGGGAAATAAAGACGAAGTTCATCGGTTACCTCTCGCCTCGCAAGCCGCTCTAATTGGATTTCGAAGCAACGCGACCTGCTGCTATGCGGCAGAGGATAGCACGCCGGGGCAAAACGCGTCAAACGGGGGCGGGGCCAACCCGCTTTGGGCTTCGTCTCAGGGTGGCCGGCCTTCCTGGACAGCCTGCCGCAGCGCCAGCACCTTTTCGCGGATGGTTCTGATGGTTTCCAGGAAAGCCTCGTCCGATATTCCGGTAGGATCCGAAATGCCCCAGTCCTCCCGGTGCCTACAGGGAAGGTAGGGGCAGGCAACGTTGCAGCCCATCGAGACGAGGATATCCAGCGCCGGCAACGCGGACACCAGCTTGCTGTACTGGGTCTCCTCCATGTCGATGCCGTAAACCTGTTTCATCAGCCGCACAGCGTCCGGGTTGATGCGGTCTCGGGTTTCGGTTCCCGCCGAAAAACTGTTGAAGACGTCACCGGCCAGGCTTTTCCCAAGCGCTTCGGCGATCTGGCTGCGGCAGGAGTTGTGCACGCAGACAAAAGCGACGCTGGGCTTTTTCATGCAGGGAACCATCCTTTCGTCCTGTTGGCGATTCTGACCAGCGCCAGCATGACCGGCACTTCCGTCAGGACGCCGACGATGGTCGCCAGCGCGGCCGGTGACTTGGTTCCAAACAGCGAAATGGCGACCGCGACCGCCAGCTCAAAGAAATTGGACGCGCCGATCATGCCCGCGGGAGCGGCGATTTCATGGGGCAGCTTCAGGGCTATGCTCGCCAAGCACGCGATGAAGAAGATGAGGAAGGTTGGCTTGATGGCCTATCGCAGCATGATCATGGAGGGAAGGGACAGCGTGGTGACCGCCATCATGAAACTGAGAATGCTTCCCAGCAGCGCGCCTTTCCCATATAACGCCTCTGCAATCGAGATGGTTCCAAAGATGTCGCCGTACATGGGGATGCCGACGGCTGTCGCCAGAACGACGCCGAAGGGATTGTCCCTGCCCAGGATGCTCTGTATCCAGGCTTCGGGAATCCAGTTGTGGATCACCGCGCCAATGCCCACACCAATCATGATATAGATAAACACCTTCCTGAAGGTCGACAGCGTCTGACCTTTGGCGTAGGCGAGTCGGTCGCGCCGCGTCAGAACCGGCGCGTCAATATTTATGCCTCCAGCGGTCAGAATAAAACCCTCAACGTGCTTTTCCATATGAAGCCGCTGGATCAGGGTGCCGCCGGCGACCGCGATGGCCAAGCCCAACAGCACGTACAAAACAGCGATTTTCCAGCCGAAAACGCTTATCAGCAGCATCAGGGAGCCCAAGTCCACCATCGGGGAGGAAATCAGGAAGGAAGACGTAGCCCCCAAGGGTAATCCCGCGGAAATGAAACCGATGAACAAGGGGATGGACGAACAGGAGCAAAACGACGTCGCCGTACCCAGCAGGGCCGCCAGGATATTGGCCCAGATGCCGCGGAAGCGGCCCAGGATGCCACGGCTGCGTTCCGGCGGGAAGTAGCTCTGGATATCGCTGATGATAAAAATCAGCGTGCACAGGA
>JAPXQZ010000213.1:0-3493 GCA_033813835.1 Clostridia bacterium
TCAGCGAACTCACCCTGGAGCGCGCGATGCGGATGGTCGAGATGGGCAGGGACGTGGTTATCCTGCTGGACAGCCTCACCCGCATGTCCCGCGCTTACAATACGCTGATGCCGGGTTCCGCCCGCGTGATGACCGGCGGGCTGGCGGCCGGCGCGATGAACAAGCCCAAGCGCTTCTTCGGCGCTGCCCGCAACCTAAAGGAGGGCGGCAGCCTCACGATCATCGCGACCGCCCTGGTCGACACGGGCAGCCGTATGGACGGCGTTATCTTCGAGGAATTCAAAGGGACCGGCAACATGGAGCTGACCCTGGACCGGCAGCTGTCCGAGCGCCGGCTTTTCCCTGCGGTCAGCCTGCTGCGCAGCGGCACCCGGCATGACGAACTGCTGCTCAACGAGCGGGAAATCGCGGTCGCGGCCAAGGTGCGCGAGCGCCTCGGATCCTCCTCCGAACAGGAAACCGTCTCCCTGTTGTTGTCGATGCTGGAGAAGTCCCGGGACAACGAGGAATTTGTCGCCAAGTATGACGACTGGATGAAACTGATGCGCAGCGGCATCTGAAAGGAATAGACATGGAAGTCAGGCATTTCGGCAAGGACGCGCAAGGGCGGGAAGCAGTCCTCATCACGCTGGAAAACAGCTTGGGCATGAAGGTTACCCTGACCAACTTCGGCGCGCGCCTGGTCGACATCGTCTGCCCGGACCGGCAGGGCGTCCCTGCGGACGTTTGCCTGGGCTTTGACAGCCTGGAGGAATACGGGACCCGCAGCGGTTACCTGGGCGCCACCATCGGCCGCTGGGCCAACCGCATCGGGGGCGCCTCCTTTGAACTGGGCGGCAAAACCTACCCCCTGTACGCCAACAACGGGAACAACACCCTGCACGGCGGGAAGGAAGGCTTCGACAAGAAATTCTGGGACTATGAGCGGCTTGGGAAAAACGACGTCCTCCTGCGCTACGTTTCCCCCGACATGGAGGAAGGTTTTCCCGGCGAGCTGGATACCCGGGTTCGCTTTACCCTGGAGGAGGACGGCGGGCTGGACATCCGCTACCTTGCTGTCAGTTCGAAGGATACGGTCGTCAACCTGACCAACCATGCCTATTTCAACCTGGCAGGCGCGGGTACCGTGCACGATCACCTCTTGCAGGTGCATGCCGACAAGGTGACGAGTACCGACTCCAACCTGATACCCGACGGCGGATTTCTGCCTGTTCTCAACACTCCCTACAATCTAAGGTCTCCCCGCAGCATCGCGGACAGCCTGAAGATGGCCGGGATTTCCTCCATGTTTGACGCCGCCGGGGGCTATGACGTCAACTATGTGCTCTCGGGCTCCGGCTTTCGAGAGGTTGCCGTTCTCTCCCACCCGGTTTCGGGGCGGCAGCTCACCGTATGGACCGACCAGCCTGGCATCCAGGTCTACTCCGGACAGGGGCTGTCCGGTCCCGCGAAAAACGGCGCCGCCTACGAACCGTTCAGCGGCATCGCGCTGGAGACGCAGCACTTTCCCGACAGCGTCCATCATCTCCATTTCCCCACCACCGTTTTAAAAGCGGGGGAGGCATTCGAAAGCCGCACGGCGTACCGCTTCGGGCTGATGAAGGTATAAGGCCGGGAATCAGCAAGAGGTCGGCTTTTTGTGGCAATCCGACGTCGGGGTCTTGGTGGAAAGGCCGGTTTCCCCGTATGATTGTTTCCTGTGTTCCATCAGCCAATCTTCCCGGATCGCGGCGAACAGGAGCAGGTCCGTATAGTTGCCCTTTCTGTCCTTATATGCTTTTCTAAAAGTGCCCTCATGGCACAGCCCCGCCTTCCGCATCACGCGGCCGGAGGCTTGGTTTTCCGCCTGATGCCTGAGGTATATCCGGTGAAAGCCGACTTGGGCAAATAATAAGTCCATCACGGCAATCAGCGCTTCGGTCATGATGCCCTGGTTCCAATAATCCGGGCTCAAGCAGTACCCGATCTCGCAGTCCAGGTGAACGGGGGATTGCTGCAGCACCGCGATATCCCCGATCAGCGTGCCGCCCATTTCAATGCCCCAGCGGTAGGTCCTTGGGTTTTGGTACGATGCCAGCCAATCAGAGAGGATTCTTTTGGTAACCGCCCTGTCTTTGTGCGGTGCCCAGGGCAGGTATTGGGCCAGTTCCTCCCGTCCGCACCAGTTGTCAAACATGGCGCTCTCGTCGCCATCCCGGTAGGGGCGTAGAACCAGCCTGGTGGTGCCAAGCACCCTGCTTCCCTGGTGGCTAAGGCCGCAATCATCCTGCGGGGCATTGCCAGCGTCCTCCTCAATCCGGATTGAAAAGACTGCCTTTCGGCCCCTACCCTCACCGATGCCGGTCAGGTGCGCGTCCCCGGGAAAGTACAGGCTGAACATCCCCTTTTGAAGCAGTGTCCGGTTGCCTGTTTTGGGGTCGGCGCCCGATATAAGGTCATTTTGCGCGTTATAGCCGGATAAATCCGCGATGTCTACCAGCGGCGCCCAGGCAATGGTTTCCTCGCCTTCCAGAACCAGGTGCATTTCGATGTATTTACGATGCGCCTCCCAAGTGCCGTCTTGGCCTGATTGGATTTGCACCACGCGGATGAAGAATGGGTCACCTTTGCGTTCATGCCGCCCATCTTCTAGGCTGTCCAGGCACTGGAAATCAAAAGCCTCAATCAGTCGGTCGAGGTTGGGATGCAGGCCGTGGTACTGCCACAGGTTCTCTATCCGATCGGTAATCAATTGTCAGCCTCCATCAGGATATTCTTAAAAAAGTCGTTTAATTCAGCGTCCTACCCTACCAGAGAACGATAAAGGCCGAACTTCTTTGGGCTCAGCCTGCCATCCGGTTGGAACCGGTAGCAATGCTGCCGCGATAAAAGGCGTAAAACTTTCTGCCCATCCCCTGTGTGCCCTGGATGCACCCGAAACCTCCTAAAAGACGCTTTACAAATCCGTACGATTATGGTAATTTATACCCCGCGCGGGGCATTAGCGCAGTTGGTAGCGCACCACAATGGCATTGTGGGGGTCAAGAGTTCGAATCTCTTATGCTCCACCAAAAATGAAACCATCTATTGATAAACTCGATAGATGGTTTTCCCTTTGCCAGAGACCCAGCAAGTCCAGGCTTTTCAAGCATCGGCGGCTTCCATCTTATCAATTCTTGATGGCGCGCAAAGGGCATCGCTGCTTCAGGTGGGATTTGAACGCACCTTGTCTTGGAGGCTGCATCTCCGGTAAATCGTCAAATTTGCACACCCTTTTTGGCCAAAGGTGTTCAAAAAGCACGATTCTACTTTGGGGCCATTTCGGTTGTCCCATACAACGGACTACGCTGATGTCAATATATGAAATGACTATGGGCTTTGTCCGATTGACCTGCCTCCCAATCCTTGTACCAGCCCCAGCGTTAGTTGAGAAATAATCAACAAAACAAGAAGAGCTGGGAAAAACGGCGCAAAAGTTTCGTCAACACCTCCGCTGCCACAGGCCGCTTCAAGC
>JAPXQZ010000214.1:0-3492 GCA_033813835.1 Clostridia bacterium
TAGATCTCGTTCTTGGCGCCTACGTCGATGCCGCGGGTAGGCTCGTCAAAAATCAGGATGTCGCAATCGCGAACCAGCCACTTGGAAATGACCACCTTCTGCTGGTTGCCGCCGGAGAGGCTGATGACCGACGTTTCCACCGTGGGGGTGCGGATGTCGATGCGCTCCTTATACTCGTTGGAGGTCTGTCGGATTTTTCGGTCGTCGACCACCGGGCCGCGGCAGAAAAGGTCCAGCGACGGCAGGGACACGTTGTTCGCGACCGACAGCCCGAGACATAAGCCGTACTGCTTGCGGTCCTCCGACAGGTAGCCGATTCCGGACTCCACCGCGTCCCGCGGTGTCTGGATTGGGACGGGCTGGCCGTTGACGAGAATTTCGCCACTGATGCGCTTGTCCGCCCCTGAAATGAGACGGGCCAGCTCGGTGCGCCCGGCACCCATCAGCCCGGCGATGCCCAGGATCTCCCCTTTGCGGAGCGCAAAAGAAGCGTTGTTGACCTGGGTTGACAGCAGGTTTTTGACCTCCAGCACCACCGGCGCATCCGGGGCGACGTTGGAATGGCTTTTGGGCTCCTCATAAATGACGCGGCCGACCATCATGGAGATGATTTGCCCCATCGTGGAATCCGCCGTCCGGACAGTGCCCACGTACTGCCCGTCGCGCATGACGGTGATTCGGTCGGTGATATCCCGCAGCTCGTTCATGCGGTGGGAGATATAGATGATGCCGACGCCCCGATCCCTCAGATCGCGGATGAAGCGGAACAAATCCGCAATTTCCTTTTCGGTCAGCGCGGCGGAGGGCTCGTCCATGATGAGGATGCGGGTGCCCTCATAGGAAAGCGCCTTGGCAATCTCCACCATCTGCTGCCTGGCGACGGTCAGGTTTTTAATCAGCGTTTCCGGCTTCAGGTCGATGTTCAGGGAAGCCAGCAGCTCGCGGGTCATGGCGTTTTGCCTGCGCTTGTTCAGCAGGATGCCGTTCATGGGTTCGCGGCCGATATAGATGTTTTCCGCTACCGACAGGTCCTTCATCAGGTTAAGCTCCTGATGAATGATGGAAATCCCCAGCGCCTGCGCCTCCCGGGCACTGCTGATATCGACCGGCTTTCCCATCACGGTGACGGTGCCTCCGTCCTTCTGGTAGATGCCCGTTAGCACCTTCATCAGGGTGGACTTGCCCGCTCCGTTTTCCCCGACCAGCGCATGCACCTCGCCTGCCCGCAGTTCAAAGCGCGCGTTGTCCAACGCGTGGACGCCGGGAAAGAACTTCTCGATTCCTTCCATTAAAACCAGGATTTCTGGCTGTCCGCTCAATGCGCACCTCCTCCAGGCAGCTACCTGCCCGCTACTTCACGACGCCTTTTTTCAGAATGATATTGGCATATTGGGCTTTTTCTCCGGTGGCGACCACGGCGTAGGCCTTTTTAGCGCGATCGTAGTAGGCGAAACGCTCCATATGCTGCGCGTGCGCACCCGGGTCATGCCGGGCCAGGATGGCCAAGTAATCCTCCCAGATAACGGGTTTATTCGCATCCCCCGGGATGACCTCCATCAGCACAAAGTTGGATGTGTCATACTGATCCAGCGGGAAGAGGGGCAAAATTGCGTCCAGCAGGTCCCCAGCGGGTATACCGTCCGCACGGATTGCGCGCCGACCGAAAGACTCGGTCGGGAAATTGGCGTCCGCCAGGACGATTTCGTCGCCGTGGCCCATTTCACACATCACCTTGAGCAGTTCGGGCGAAATCAGATTGGAGATTCCCCTGAGCATTTTTTCCTCCTCCTTTTCAGTCTCCGCCGTCAAGCCGTTTGTCCTATATTTTATCGCTTTTCAGCGACGCGTTGTGAAATTGCCGCGGGGCTCCCCGCTTATTGAGCGCTGTGAACCGGGATAACCCGCGCCTGTTATGATGGTAACAGACATTATAGTGTGCAGTTTTCTGTCTGTCAATATTGCCCGACACAAGCAGGCAGGATTCCCTTATCACCGTGACGGCTGCCTGCACGTGGTATTTGTCAAACAATCTGGGTATGAACTGAAAACCGGAAACCGCCGAAACGGCGGTTTCCGGACGTGACCGAAACGCGCATCCTGTCAGCGGGCAAGCCGGTAGATGCTCAGCACATCCTGCCAATGGAGTTTTTTCAAGCCGCCCCGGGTTCCCTCGTTTCCGAAGAAATGACCGGTACATTTTTGCGCCATGGTTTCCAGCTGGCTGTCGTCGATGCCCAGCCCCTTGAGCGTCTGCGGCAGTCCCATCAACTTGTAGAACTCCTGCAGTCGGGCGATGCCTTCCCGAATCATGTCTTCCTTGTCCCTGAAGCCCTTGGCCACACCCATGACGTTGACGGAAAACTGGACGAACATATCCGGGTTCTCCTTGTAAACGTACTTCATCCAAGCCGGGGTCAGCACCGCAAGGCCGGCGCCGTGGGCAACGTCGTAGGCGGCGGACAGCTCGTGCTCCATATCGTGACAGGCCCAGTCCTGCTCCCGCCCCATGCCTAGCAGACCATTGTGCGCCACGGTGCCCGCGAAGCCGATTTCCGCCCAGGCGTCGTAATCCTTTGGGTTATCCAGCAGCTTGGGCGCGTTGGCGATGATGGTGCGCAGCGTCGCCTCGCAAAGGGCGTCGGTCAGGTCGACGTGGGTGGTGTTGGTGAAATAGCGCTCGAAGATGTGGCTCATCATATCGGCCACGCCGTTGGCAATCTGGTCCTTGGGAAGGGTGAAAAACAGCTCGGGATTCATCACGCTGACCAGCGGACGCAGAAGGGGATGCCCAAAGCCGTACTTGCGCCCGGTCTCCTCGTTGGAGATGACGGTATCCCCGCTGGATTCGCTGCCCGCCGCCGGGATGGTCAGGATGATCGCGACCGGCAATGCCTTTTTGATGGACAAGCCTTTGTCATAGATGTCCCACACGTCCCCGTCATGGTACACGCCCATGGCAATCGCCTTGGCGGAGTCGATGACGCTGCCGCCGCCGACGGCCAGAATGAGTTCCACCTTTTCCTTGCGGCAGATTTCAATTCCCTTATGCACCAGGGAGAGGCGCGGGTTAGGGACAACGCCGCCCAGTTCGATAAAATCGACGCCGTTTTCTTTCAGCGATGCGACCACCTGGTCATACAGGCCGGTGCGCTTGATACTGCCACCGCCGTAGTGCAGCAGCACCTTCCTGGCGTGGGGCTTGATGAGTTTCCCGATTTTCTGCTGCGTATCGCGCCCGAAGACGATGCGCGCCGGGGTATACAGATCAAAGTTCAGCATGGCAACCTCCGAAAGAACTTTCGCAGCTTCATTCTACCATGTGGGGTGCATTCGTGCAGGAATCCAGCAGGGCTGTGGCAACCCGGCCCTGAAGAAGAATCCGACAACTCTTAAGGGTATGCGGGGCTGGAGAAACGACCTGAGATGCAGGACGACGCAAAGAAGTCAGGTATCAGATTTGATATCAATGGCCGCAAGGGCAAGATATACCGC
>JAPXQZ010000215.1:0-3479 GCA_033813835.1 Clostridia bacterium
CGGCGGAGGTCGTCGCGTCCCCGGTTCAATCCGCGAAGGAACTGGCCCGTAAGTACGGCTGCGCGATCGTGCTGAAAGGCGCGGTCAGCGTCATCCTGGGTGGCGGCGTCTACGCGCTGAACCTTGAGGGTTCCCCGGCGCTTGCCAAAGGCGGAAGCGGGGACGCGCTGACCGGCGTCCTTGCCGCCCTGATGGCGCTGCAAAGGGAAAGCGCGCCGGCCGAAGCCGCGCGCGCCGCCTGCCTGTGGTTTGGGATGGCCGGGCAGGAGGCGGAGCGCCGCCTGGGTGTCCTCTCCCCGCTGACCGGGGATGTCATTGATTGCCTGTCCGCGGTAGCCCTCCGCGCGGGAAAAGGCTAATTCGCTTCTTTTTCGGGCGGCGTTTTGTAGCCTTTGCGCCGCGCTTCTGATATGCCGATGGCAATCGCCTGTTTCCGGTCGGTCACCTTTTCACCGGAGCCGGACTTCAGCGTGCCCTTCTTGAACCGGCGCATAACGCGCGTGATTTCCTCCTGTGCCCTGGGCGAGCGCTTCCTGCAGGAGCCCCGGCGCTTTTTTAATGAGAGCCACCTTGCCCCTCCTTCCCGCTGCGCGGGACGGTTTTCTATTTTTGGCTACTGGTTCATGCTGTAGTAATTGGGCGCTTCCTTGGTGATGAAGATGTCGTGCGGGTGGCTTTCCGTCAGCCCCGCGGATGAGATACGCACGAACTCGGCGCTGGCGCGCAGTTCGTCAATGGTTTTCACTCCGCAGTAGCCCATGGCGCTTCTTAGACCGCCCATCATCTGGAACACCGTGTCCGCCAGCGGCCCCTTGTAGGGCACCCGGCCTTCCACGCCCTCGGGAACCAGTTTTTTCTGGTCTTCCTGGAAATACCGGTCGGAAGAGCCGTGCGCCTGTTCCATCGCGCCCAGGGAACCCATACCGCGGTACACCTTGAAGGAACGGCCCTGAAAAATCTCGTTGGCGCCGGGGCTTTCCTCCGTCCCCGCGAACAACCCTCCCAGCATCACCGCGCTGGCGCCGGCGGCCAGCGCCTTGGCGATATCTCCGGAATACTTGACCCCGCCGTCGGCGATGACCCGCACGCCGTGCTTGTCCGCCTCCTCGGCGCAGTCGGCGATGGCGGTAATCTGCGGAACACCTGTCCCGGCGACCACGCGGGTGGTGCAGATGGAGCCCGGTCCGATGCCAACCTTGACGCAGTCCGCGCCCGCCAGGATCAAGTCCCGGGTCGCCTGGGCGGTCGCCACGTTCCCGGCGAACAGCGTCACCTCGGGAAAGGCCTTGCGCAGCGCTTCCACCGTCTCCAACACGCCCCGGCTGTGCCCGTGCGCCGTGTCCAGGGAAAGCACGTCCACCTGCTGTTCTGTCAGTGCCTGGGCGCGCTCCATCGTGTCCGCGCTCACCCCGACGGCGGCGGCGCACAGCAGGCGGCCTTTCGCGTCCTTGGCGGAATTAGGGTATTTGATGTTCTTTTCGATGTCCTTGATGGTAATCAGCCCGCGCAGGCGGAACGAGGCATCCACCAGCGGCAGCTTCTCGATACGGTGGGCGGCCAGCAGTTTCTTCGCGTCCTCCAGCGTCGTGCCCACGGGCGCCGTCACCAGGTTCTTGCTGGTCATCACCTCGCCGATTAACCTCGTGTCGTCCTCCTCAAACCGAAGATCGCGATTGGTCAGGATGCCCACCAGCCTGCTGCCTTCGTCTGTGATGGGCACGCCGGAGATGCGGTAGCGGGCCATCAGCGCCTTGGCGTCGGACACCCGGTGGCCGGGGGACAGGAAGAAGGGGTCGGTGATGACACCGTGCTCGCTGCGTTTGACCTTGTCCACGTGGGAAGCCTGTTCTTCAATGGTCATGTTCTTGTGCAGCACGCCCAGGCCGCCTTCCCGCGCCAGCGCGATGCCCATGCGTGAATCGGTCACCGTGTCCATCGCGGCGGAGAGCAGCGGTATGTTCAGCCGGACGTTCCGGGTCAGCTGTACCGACAGGTCCGTGTCCCGGGGCAGCGTGTCGCTGCGGCGGGGGACCAGCAGCACGTCGTCAAAGGTCAGCGCTTCGCGCAGCGGCTCGTTATACATGATTCCTCCTCATCAGGCGCCGTTCGCGCCGCCTTCATCCCGGAACAGCTTGACGCCGTTCTTGCGCAGGTAATAGGAAAAGGAAATCACCGCCAGCCCAACGCCCAGCCACAGCACCCACAGATGGACGGGTTGGCCCAGGTCTTTGAAACGGTCGTGGAAAAAGCACAAGACCAATCCCAGCACGGTCACAAACTGGGCGGCTTTGCCGATGGGCTCCGACTGCACGACGACCTTTTTCCGCAGCAGCAGGAACCCGCCCAGCAGCATCAGCAGTTCCTTGAACAGCAGGATTCCGATAGCGGCCCAGGGGGCAATCCCCTTGATCGCCAGCATCAGCATCGCTGACAACACCATCAGCTTGTCCGCCAGCGGGTCTGCCAGTTTCCCGAAATCCGTGACGAGGCTGTACCGCCTGGCAATCCACCCGTCCAGGATGTCCGTCAGGCTGGCTAATATAAATACACCCAGGGCCGGCAGCATCCGGTTTGCGGCCATCAAGGCGACGAAGACGGGAATGAGCAGTAACCGCAGCAGCGTCAAGGCGTTTGGCAAGTTGAAGATGCTTGGTTTCTCTGGCTGCATGTGGCCCTCCTTTGGTTGGGGGAATTATAGCACGCGGCGGCGCGCGCTTCAACGCGGCGGATAGCCTGTCACCACTCGGAAATAATCCTGCTGACAGGGCTGGCAGGACAGAAGTATCAACATGTAGAAAATTTCCAATGTGAGGTGCCCATGACCTTCGAAGATGCCAGTGCCATCACCCGCGCGCTGTCCAACCCCAAACGCCTGCAGATTGTGGACTTGATATCCTTCAGCGAACTGTGTGCCTGCGAGCTGCAGGATTACTTCAGCGTCACCCAGCCGACCTTGTCCCATGATATGCGGCAGCTGGTTGATACCGGCGTCGTCACCGCGCGCAGGGAGGGGAAATGGATGTACTACGCCCTGAACGAGGGAAACCTGAGGGAGTACTGCGAGTGCCTGGGCCGCATCTTCTTTGATACGGAACACTGCATCTGCCGCCTGCGCAAGACGGCTGAAACTTGCCGGGTCTGAATCATGTCCGAAGGAGCGCGGGATTATGTGGGATTTCATCCAGAACGAGCTGCTGGGCATGCGCTGGCTCAACGACCTTGTTGGAAGATCGCTGGACGCGCTGGAGTTGGACACCGCAAACCGCTGGCTGGGCAGTTTGTAGTTTTTCCTCTATGACGTCATTAAAATCGTCCTTCTCCTGTGCACGCTGATTTTTATCATCAGCGATATCCAGAGCTACTTCCCGCCGGAACGCAGCCGTGGCATCCTGGGCCGCTTCCGCGGCATCTGGGCCAATATCCTGGCGGCCCTGCTGGGTACGGTGACGCCGTTTTGCTCCTGTTCGTCCATCCCCTTG
>JAPXQZ010000216.1:0-3430 GCA_033813835.1 Clostridia bacterium
CGGGAGGCGACTGGTACCGGGTGGAGGCCGAGGAGTTCACCGGCTACCTGCACCGCGACCATCTGCGCGTCCTGACTGCCCAGGAGGCGGCGGCGCTCAACACCTCGACGCCCCCGCCGGCCTTGACGCCCGCGCCGGGCCAGTCGCCGCTTCCGGGCGGCACGGCCACGGGCACCCTGGAAATCACCAAGTCCAGCACCAACCTGCGCCGCGAGCCCGGCGGCGTGTCCATCTGGCAATATCCCGTGGGCGCCCGGCTGCCCTATTTCGGCGAGCCGGTGTTCTCCGGCGGCTATAACTGGGCCAAGGTCACCGACCCGAAAAACGGGCTGACCGGCTACGTGCGCGCGGACTGCTACCGCATCGTCGGCGGCGCGCAGCCGACCGCCGCGCCCACCCCGGCGCCGGGCACCTCCACCAACAGCATCCGCATCACCCTGGGCGGCACCAACCTGCGCCAGACCCCCGGCGGCAGCGTGCTGGCGGTCCTGGACCGCAACCGCGTGCTGCCCTATTACGGCACGCCCACTTCCTTCGGCGGGTATGACTGGGTCTACGCCTTTGACAATATTTCCAACCAGTACGGCTACGTGCGCTCGGACTGCTATGCCTTCGTGCAGGCGACGCCCGCGCCCCTGATCACGGCGACGCCCGCCCCCGGGACCCAGGCGCCCGCCGCGGGCACGCTGACCCTGATCAAGGGCGGCGTCAATCTGCGCAACGCGCCGGCGGGGCAGACCATCGCGCAGCTGGACAGCGGGTTGGTGCTCTCCTATACCAGTTTCACCCAACAGGCCGGCTACACCTGGTATCTGGTGAGCAGCCCCAAGGGCGTGGGCTACGTGCGTTCCGACGTGGTGCGGTTGAACCAGACCCCGGGCGCCACGGCGACCCCGGCGCCCGCCCAGACGCCCGCCCCGGGGCTGATGGGCTATATCGTGACCATCAAGTCCGACATCAACCTTCGGAAGACCGCCAGTTCCTCGGCGCAGGTCTTAGGCCGGGTGGGCAGGAGCCTGGTGCTGGGGCTGACCGGCCCCGTGCAGACGGCGGGCGGCTACAACTGGTACCAGGTGGTCGCGAACGGCGTGGCCGGCTTCCTGCGGGGGGACTGCGTACGCCAGCTGACCACCCAGGAGGTGACCGACTACCTGACCAGCGGCACCCTTCCCAGCCTGACCCCGCCCGCGGACGGCGGCACGCCGGGCAGCACCGGGTTTGTCAAGACCACGATGACCAGCGTCAACGTGCGCAAGTCGCCCAGCGCGGACGCCGGGGTCTGGGGTCAGATCGCCGCCGCGGGCGAGGTCTTCCCCTACCTGTCCACCGTGACCAGCCTGGGCCGCACCTGGTACAAGATCACCTACAACGGCCAGGTGGGCTACCTGCTGGGCTCCACGGCGCGGCTGCTGACCGCCCAGGAATACCTGGACTATCTCGCCACCCGGCCCACCCCCACCCCGGCGCCCGCGCCTACACCCACGCCCCGGCCGGAGGACATGAGCACCACCGCCATCACGCGGATGGAGAAGGTCATCGTGCGCGCCGGCGCGGGCATGACCCAGCGCGTGCTGACCATCCTGTACCGGCTGGGCAGCGTCGTGAAGCTCAGCGGCCAGACCGCGCAGGCCGACGGCAACGTCTGGTACGGCGTGACCGCCGCGGGCGTCAGCGGATGGATCCGCGGCGACATGCTGCGCATCCTGACCAAGGCGGAGGAGCAGGCCTTAAACCAGACCGGCAACCCGGACGCGCCGCAGACGGCCACTTACCGCACCCTTTCGCTGGGCTCCACGGGCGAGGACGTGACCCGGCTGCAAAACGAACTGGTGCGCCGCGGGCTGCTGCAGAGCGCCTTTGTGACCGGCACCTACAACGACCAGACCGCGGACGCCGTGCGCGCCTTCCAGGGCGCCAACGCGCTGGTGGTCGACGGCATCGCCGGCAGCAACACGCAGCACAAGCTCTACGGCACCGTGCCGGAAGGCACCTATCCCCCCGACGGTGGCAGCACGGTGAGCCCCAGCCTCAACCCGGTGGAGAAGGTGGACTGGGTGACCGGCGACATCAACGCCTTCTGGGGCCGCGGCGAGGTCGCCATCCTGACGGACGTGCGCACCCGCGTTTCCCTGCGCATCAAGCGCTGGGCCGGCGGCTCCCACGTGGACGGCGAGCCCCTGACCGCGGCGGACACCGCGGCGCTGTGCCGGATTTACGGGGTGGCCTCCGCCCAGGAAATCCTGGAAAAGAACCTCTACCAGCGCCGCCCGATCTGGATCACGCTTAAGGGACGCACCTTCGCGGCCTCGCTCTACGGCGTCCCGCACAACTACCCGGCCGGCGACACCATTCCGGGCAACGACTTCAACGGCCAGCTGTGCATCCACTTCGTCAACAGCAAGACGCACACTTCCGCCACCGTGGACGCGGACCACATGCGGGCCATCCAGGATGCCTACGACGCGGCACCTGTCCGGAAGTAAACCGGAAGTCATCATCATCGGCGGCGGGGCTTCAGGCCTCGCCGCCGCCTGCGTGCTGGCGGACGCGGGCGTTCAGACCCTGCTGCTGGAAAAGGAGGAGAAGGCCGGGCGCAAGCTGCTGGCCACCGGCAACGGTCGGTGCAACCTGCTCAACGTCGGCCCGCCCGCGTATTTTGGCGACGCCGCCTTCGCGGGGCAGACGCTCGCGTCCTGCGGGGTCAGGGAGGTCGCCGCCTTTTTTTCGGGCCTGGGGCTGGGCATCCGGGAGGAGGAGGGCGGCCGGGCCTACCCGATGACCGGCCAGGCGGCCACCGTCCTGGACTGCCTGCTCGCCCGGCTTTCGGAAAGCCCCTGCGTCGAAATCCAAACCGGCGCGCGCGTGACCGGCATCCTGCCGACGCCCGGCGGCTTCCTGGCGGAAACCGGGGACGGCCGGCGGCATGCAGCCCCACGCCTCATCGCGGCGCCCGGCGGCCCGGCCGCGCCCCGGCTGGGCGGAAGCGGGGACCTGCTGGGCGTGCTGGCGGGCCTGGGGCATGCGTTGGTTCCGCCCCGCCCGGCGTTGTGCCCGCTGGAAACGGAAACGGAAGCTATCCGCGGGTTGTCCGGTCTGCGCGTCCCCGCCTGGCTGACGTTGCTGGTCGAAGGGGAACCGGTCAGCGCCGCCGCGGGGGAGGCGCTGTTTACGAATTACGGCGTCAGCGGCGTATGCGCGATGCAGCTGGCCCGGGACGCGGGGCAGGGGCTGGCGGAGGGCCGGACGGTCGCCCTCATGATGGACTTTTCACCCCTGTGCGGCCTGGCGCCGCCCCTGATGCGCCGGCTGGAACTGAAAGAGCGCCGGCCGGAATCCGCGCGCCGGGAAATGCGGGGGCTGCTGGAGGCGCGGGCCAAACGGCTGGGCCCCGGGCGGACGTACGCCGGACTGCTGCCCCGGGCGCTGGCGC
>JAPXQZ010000217.1:0-3422 GCA_033813835.1 Clostridia bacterium
CCAGGTCCAGATCTTCGTCGTCCTTCTCGTCTTCCGCTTCGCCGTCCTCGTCCGTTTCGTCGGACAGCAGTGCGCCCTTGCGGGAGGGGGCGGCCGGCTTCTCGCCATTGAGTTCATCCGCCAGCGCCAGGTCATCCATGGACAGGCTCAGCGCGTCGAGCTCCAGGTCGTCCAGGTCCTCGGCAATATCCCCAGCGATGGCCTTGGTCTCCGGCCTGCGGAACGTCGGCGGTTCCTCATCCTCGAATTCCTTGATGACAATCTGCTCCTGGTCGCTGCCCCAGACCTTGATGTCCAGGCTCAGCGCCTGCAACTCCTTGATGAGCACCTTAAAGCTTTCCGGGATGCCCGGGGTGGGGATGGAGTTGCCCTTGACCACGGCTTCATAAGCCTTCACACGCCCGACGACGTCGTCGGACTTAACGGTCAGGATTTCCTGTAGGGTATTGGCGGCGCCGTAGGCTTCCAGCGCCCAGACCTCCATCTCGCCGAAGCGCTGGCCGCCAAACTGCGCCTTGCCGCCCAGCGGCTGCTGGGTCACCAGCGAGTAGGGGCCGGTGGAGCGCGCGTGCATCTTGTCGTCCACCAGGTGGTGGAGCTTCAGGTAATACATGTAGCCGACGGTCACCTTGTTTTCAAAGGGCTCACCGGTGCGGCCGTCGTAGAGGGTGGTCTTGCCGTCCTTGCTGAAGCCGGCCTTTAAGAGGTGCTCCTCCACGTCCAGTTCGTTGGCACCGTCAAACACCGGGGTGGCCACGTGCCAGCCCAGCGCCTTAGCCGCCATACCCAGGTGTACCTCCAGCACCTGGCCCAGGTTCATGCGCGAGGGTACGCCCAGGGGGTTCAATACGATTTCAAGCGGCGTGCCATCCGGCAGGAAAGGCATGTCCGCCTCCGGCAGGATGCGCGACACGACGCCCTTGTTGCCATGACGGCCGGCCATCTTGTCACCTACGGAGATTTTGCGTTTCTGCGCGATGTACACGCGCACCATCTGGTTGACCCCGGGGGAGAGCTCGTCCTTGTTCTCCCGCGTGAACAGCTTCACGTCCACCACGATACCGGACTCGCCGTGGGGCACCTTGAGTGAGGTATCGCGCACCTCGCGGGACTTCTCGCCGAATATCGCGCGCAGCAGGCGCTCCTCCGCCGTGGGCTCGGTCTCGCCCTTGGGGGTCACCTTGCCCACCAGGATGTCGCCGGAGCGCACTTCGGCGCCGATGCGCACGATGCCGTACTCGTCGAGGTCCTTTAGGGCTTCCTCGCCGACGTTGGGGATATCCCGGGTGATTTCCTCCGGCCCCAGCTTGGTTTCCCGCGCCTCAGACTCATACTCCTCGATGTGGATGGAGGTGTAAACGTCCTCCCGCACCAGCTTCTCGCTGATGAGGACGGCGTCCTCAAAGTTGTAGCCTTCCCAGCTCATGAAGCCGATGAGCACGTTCCGGCCCAGCGCAATCTCGCCCTGGTCGGTCGCCGGCCCGTCAGCCAGCAGGTCGCCCTGCTCCACGCGGTCCCCGACGCTGACGCGCGGTCGCTGGTTGATACAGGTGGACTGGTTGGAACGGGCAAACTTGGTCAGCGGGTAGCTGTGCTTCTCGCCCAGGTCGTCTTTCACCACGATTTCGTTGGCGCTGACCCGTTCCACCGTGCCTTCGTGCTTGGACAGCTGGACGACGCCGGAGTCGTAGGCGGCCTTGTACTCCATGCCAGTGCCGACGATGGGCGCCTGCGGGGTCAAAAGGGGGACAGCCTGGCGCTGCATGTTGGATCCCATCAGCGCGCGGTTGGCGTCGTCGTTTTCCAGGAAGGGGATCATGGAGGTGGCTACGGATACCAGTTGTTTGGAGGAAACGTCAATGTAGTCCACCTTTTCCTTGGGAACGCGCAGCACTTCCTCGCGCCAGCGTACCGTCACCAGGTCGTTGACGAAGCTGCCGTCCTTGTTCAGCGGCTCCAGGGCCTGGGCGACGTTGTACTTGTCCTCCTCATCCGCGGTCATGAACACAATTTCGTCGGTGACCCGGTGGGTCTTGGGGTCCACCTTGCGGTATGTGGCCTCGATGAATCCGTACTCGTTGATTCGCGCGTAGGTTGCCAGTGAGCCGATCAGGCCGATGTTGGGGCCTTCCGGCGTCTCAATCGGGCAGATGCGCGCGTAATGGCTGTAGTGCACGTCGCGCACCTCCATGCCCGCGCGGTCACGGTTGAGCCCGCCGGGACCCAGCGCGGATAGGCGGCGCTTGTGCGTCAGTTCCGCCAGGGGATTGGGCTGGTCCATGAACTGGGACAGCTGGGAGGAGCCGAAGAACTCCTTGATGGCGGCTGATACCGGGCGGATGTTGATCAGGTCGCCGGGCTTGACGTCGTTGGCGTCCTGGATCGCCATGCGTTCGCGCACCACGCGCTCCAGGCGCGACATGCCGATTCGCACCTGATTTTGCAGCAGCTCGCCGACACTGCGCAGGCGGCGGTTGCCCAGGTGGTCGATGTCATCCACCGTGCCGATGCCGTGCGGCAGGCCCAGGAAATAGCTGATGGCCGCGACGATGTCGTCGATGATGATGTGCTTGGGCACCAGGTTGGATGCGTTCTCGGTGACCGCGCGCTTCCAGTCCTCCTCAGGCACCTGGCTGAGCAGGTGCTTGAGGGTGGGCAGGTGCACGCTCTCCAGGATGCCGCACTCCTTCGGGTCGAAGGGCAGGTGGAAGGAAGCGTCTGCGAAATTGTTGCCCACGACCTTGTGCGTCTGGTCGCCCACCTTCAGGGTCACCACGTTGACGCCGGCGTTCTGGATTCTTTTCGCCGTCTCCTCGCTGATGACGCTGTCTTTCTTGGCCAGCACCTCGCCGGTTTCGGGGTCGGAAATGGTCTGCGCGGCGACCTGTCCGGTAATCCGGTCTGCGACGCCAAGCTTCTTGTTGTACTTGTAGCGGCCCACACGCATCAGGTCGTAGCGCTTGGGGTCGAAGAACAGGTTGTGCAGCAGCACCCGCGCGCCGTCCTCCGTGGGCGGATCGCCGGGTTTCTGTTTGCGGTAGATTTCCAGCAGCGCCTCGGTTTCCGATTTGATGTTGGCATCGCCGACCGCGATGGTGGTGTTCAGCCGCTCGTCCTCGCCCAGCAGCTCAACCAGCTGTTCGTCCGTGCCGTAGCCAAGCGCACGCAGGATAACCGTCGCCGGCAGCTTGCGCGCGCGGTCGATGCGTACCCATAGCCCGTCGTTGCTGTCTGTCTCAAACTCAATCCAGGCGCCGCGGTTGGGGATGATCTGTCCGGCGAAGAGCTGCTTGCCGGCCTTGTCGATCTGCATGGAGAAATAGACGCCGGGGGAGCGCACCAGCTGGCTGACAATGACGCGTTCCGCGCCGTTGATGATAAAGGTGCCGTGCTCGGTCATCAGGGGAAAATCCCCCATGAAG
>JAPXQZ010000218.1:0-3362 GCA_033813835.1 Clostridia bacterium
GCGGCACGCGGCGCTTCGGATGGCCCATTTCCCGACCAGCCGCGAGGAGGTCGCGCAGGCCCAGCGGCGCCTCGCGTTCGAAAACATGCTGCTCTTCCAGGCGGCTGTCCGCCAGGCCGCGCCCGAAGGTCAGCCCGGCATCCCAATGGACCGATCGGGCTTTGACGCGGACGGCTACTGGGATGCCCTGCCCTTCAAACCGACAGGCGCGCAGAAAAGGACGCTTAAAACGATTCTTGACGACATGGCATCCGGTTACGCGATGCGGCGGCTGATTCAGGGTGATGTGGGCAGCGGAAAGACGGCGGTCGCCCTGGGCGCAGCCGCCTGCGCGGCGATTTGCGGGTTCCAGAGCGCGCTGATGGCGCCCACGGAGCTGCTGGCGCGGCAGCACGCGCAGACCGCGAAAAGGCTGCTTGCGCCCCTGGGGATCACCATAGGCCTGCTGACCGGCTCCATGCCCTCCGCCCAGCGGCGGGAAGCGCTCGCGGCGATCGAAAGCAGGGAATGGCAGCTGGTCGTCGGCACCCACGCGCTGCTGGGGAAGGGCGTCCGCTTCCAGCGGCTGGGGCTTGCGATTACGGACGAACAGCATCGTTTCGGCGTCCGCCAGCGCAGGACGCTGGCGGAGCTTGCGCGGGGCGAAACCGCGCCCCACGTGCTGGCGCTGTCCGCCACCCCGATTCCGCGTTCCCTGGCCCTGGTGCTCTACGGCGACCTGCAGGTCAGCGTGATGGACGAGTCGCCGCCCGGCCGCAAGGCCGTGAAAACCAGGGTCGTGCCGGAAAACAGGCGGGAAGAGCTGTACCGTTATGTCCGGGAAAAGGCGTTGTCGGGCGAGCAGAGTTTCCTGGTGTGCCCCCTGGTGGAGGATGACGGCGGCAGCGAGGCGAAGAGCGCGAAAGCCCTCTACGCGCGGCTGGTAGACGGGCCGCTGCGGGGCGTCGGGATGGCGCTCACCTACGGATCGCAGGCCGCGGCGGAGCGGGAGGCGGCACTGGATGCGTTTTACGCGGGACAGGCGATGGTGCTCGTGTCCACGACGGTCATCGAGGTGGGCATGGACGTTCTAAACGCCACCACGATGGTTGTGGAGGATGCCGACCGCTTCGGCCTCGCCCAATTGCACCAGCTGCGCGGCCGGGTCGGCCGGGGGGACCGGGAAAGCTGGTGTTTCCTGCTGGGGGAGGAAAACGAGCGCCTCCGGACGCTGGTGGAAACCAGTGACGGTTTCGCTATCGCCCAGAAAGACCTGGAGCTGCGGGGACCGGGGGAGTTCCTGGGAACCCGGCAGCACGGAAGGCTGCCGGACGCCTACGGCGTCGGGGATACCCGGCTGCTTGAAGAAACCGGCCGGTGCCTGGAAGAGCTTCAGGACGGCCTGATGGGACCGGATGCCTGGCGGGACGTCCTTGCGCGGGCGGAAGCCCGTTTCGGACAGGCGGGCGCCAGGCTGGACTGAGCGCGGCAGCGCGAGAAACGCCGCCGGAGGATACGCGGGGGAAGGGCGTGTTGAAAAGAACATGATCTATCTGGATAACGCCGCGACAACGCCGATGTGCGAAGAGGCGCGGCGCGAAATGGCGCCCTTCCTGGAAGCGCGCTTCGGCAACCCTTCCGCGCAGCATGCTCTGGGACGGGATGCGAGGGCAGCTGTCGGCAAGGCCCGCCGGCAGGTGGCGGCGGCCATTTGCTGCGAACCCGGGGAGGTCTATTTCACCAGCGGCGGAACGGAGAGCGACAACTGGGCGCTGCTAGGCGCCGCCTTCGCCAACCGGGACAAGGGCCGGCATCTCATTTCCAGCGCCGTCGAGCATCCCGCTGTCATAAAAAGCCTGGAATGGCTCAAACGGCAAGGGTTCGAGGTCACGCTGCTCCCGGTGGACCCAATGGGACGTGTGAATCCGGAGCAGGTCCGCGCTGCGATCCGGACGGACACCATCCTCGTCAGCATCATGGCCGCCAACAACGAGATCGGCACCCTGCAGCCGGTCGCGGAAATCGGCCGCGCCGCCCGGGAACGCGGAATCCTCTTTCATACGGATGCCGTTCAGGCGGTCGGCGCCATCCCTGTGGACGTCATGGCCTGGCAGGCTGACCTTCTTTCCCTGTCCGCGCACAAGTTCCACGGCCCCAAGGGCGTGGGCGCGCTGTTTATCCGGAAAGGCGCGCGCGTGGACGCGATGATTCATGGTGGGTCGCAGGAAAGCGGGCGACGCGCCGGGACGGAGAACGTCGCCGGCATCGCGGGGCTCGGGGCCGCCATCCGGAAGGCCGCGGAGCGCCAGCAGGAAAACGCGCAGCGGATCACAGGCCTCAGGGAAAAGCTGCTGTCCGGCGTGATGGAACAGATTGCGGGGGTCACCCTCAACGGCGACCCGGCCTTGCGCCTGCCCAACAACCTCCATTTGTCCATCTTTGGGGTGGAGGACGAACCGCTGCTGCTGCGGCTGGATCTGGCCGGCCTCGCCGCTTCCTCCGGCTCCGCCTGCGCGTCCGGTTCCCCCGAATTCTCACACGTGCTCCGGGCGATCGGGAAAAACCCCGGCAGCGCGGGCGGCAGCCTGCGGCTGACGCTGTCGGAAATGACGACGGAGGAAGACGTGGAAGAAGCCCTCCGCATTATCCCCCAGGTCGTGCGGTCGATGCGCGAAGTCTCCCCCTGAAGGGCAGGGGAAGCCGGCAGGTGCGGTTGACGGCCGAACATGGTATGATAGACAAGTGTTTTCCCGACGCGGCACCGATGGAAAACCATGAAACAAGGAGCATTCATGCCTGAACTGACCGGCAATCTCACCGGAATCCGCGACAGCGTCAAAGCGCAGCTGAAAGAGCTCTACGACGTCGAGACGGAAGCGAACGCCTTCCTCAGCCGCGAGCTGGCGGCGCTCATGGCGTCGCTGACCGCACTGCTGCGACGCGAAATCGCCGTGTATATCGCCAGGAGCGGGAAAATCCTGGGCGTATCCGTCGGGCACGCCGACAACGTCGCCCTGGACGATTTTGGCTTGAGAAGAAGCAGCCGCCGGCTCAGCCGCGTGCGCTGCATCCATACCCACCCCAACGGAGACGCGACGCTGTCGGACGTGGACCTGTCCGCCGTCGTTTCCCTGCGTTTGGACGCGATATGCGCGCTGGGCGTGGACGAAAGGGGGGAGATCACCGGCGCAACGGCCTCCTTCCTGGCCCCCGATGAGGAGGGCAGCCTGCGCGCGGGGCCCGTCGAGGCGCTGGATGCCGCTTCCCTTGACGATCCGCGGCTGATGGAGCGTGTCGCCGGAAACGACCGGATGATGACGGCCAGCGAACAGGAAACGCAGGAGGAGCGCGAGCGCGCCTATCTGGTGAGCGTGGACAGCGAG
>JAPXQZ010000219.1:0-3281 GCA_033813835.1 Clostridia bacterium
CCAGCGCGCAGAGCAACCGGGATGGGAGCAGCCCCGCCCGGCAGAGCACCGCCGGATGCCAGCCGGTTCCGGAAAGGACCAAGGCGTCCAGCCCGTCCGGATACCGCAGGGCGTACTCCCGCGCCAGGAAACTGCCCATGCTGTGCCCCAGCAACACACGGGGGACCCCTGGCCATCGGCTTTCCAGCATGCCCATCACAGCACGCAGATCCTTCACCACCGCGCCCCATCCGCCGTCGTTTGTGAACCAGCCCAAAAGGGGCGCTTCCGCGCCATGACCCAGGTGGTTGTACCCGGCAGCCAGAAAACCCGCCTCCGTCAAGCGGTCAGCCAACTCCCCGTACCGGCCGATATGCTCCGCCATTCCGTGGGACAGCAGAACAAGCGCCCTGGGTGTCCCCTGTGGTTCCCAGAGGGTGACTTCACGCGGATAAGGCGTTTTCGCGGGAAATGGCTGGCGGTTCATCATGCCGTCCTCAGGGCTGGTAGAGGCCCAGCTTCTTGTAGACCTTGTGGAGGGTCTTTTCCGCCAGGGCCTGGGCGCGTTCCGCGCTGGCCTTCAGGGTTCTGGACATGAACTCCTTGTCGCCCATCAGCTCGTTGTACCGCGCCTGGATAGGCAGGAGGGTCTCGATGGTGGCCTGGGCCGCCTCTTCCTTGAGCTTGCCGTAGCCCTGGCCTGACAGGCGGCCGACGATTGCTTCCATGGGTTCTTTGGTCAGAGTGGACAGGATGGACAGGAGGTTGGAAACGCCCGGCTTCTTCTCCGGGTCGAAGCGGATATCGGCCTCGGAATCCGTGACCGCGCGGCGGAATTTCCGCCGGACGTCGTCCGGCTTGTCCGTCAGGGCGATGAAGCTGTCCGGCGGGTCTGACTTGGACATCTTGCGTTCGGGATCCATCAGGCTCATTACCCGGGCGGTTTCCTTGGGGATGTAGGGCTCGGGCACGCGGAAGGCACCCGGATGGACGGTGTTGAACCGCTCCGCGATGTCGCGGGTGATTTCCAGGTGCTGCTTCTGGTCCCCGCCGACGGGCACCACATCTGTCTGGTAGAGCAGAATGTCCGCCGCCATCAGGACCGGGTAGGTAAACAGGCCGACGTTGATGTTGTCCTTGTGCCGGGCTGCCTTGTCCTTGAACTGGGTCATCCGGCCCAACTCGCCCATATAGGCGAAACAGTTGAGGATCCACGCCAGTTCGGCGTGCTGGGGCACGTGGCTCTGGCAGTAAATGATGCTGCGCTCCGGGTTTAAGCCCGTGGCGATGTACAGCGCCGCCAGCTCCAGGGTATTCCGCCGCAGCGCGGCCGGATCCTGCCGGATGGTCAGGGCGTGCAGGTCGACGATGGCGAACAGGCAGTCGTAATCCTTCTCCAGCAGCAGGAAGTTGCTCATCGCGCCGATGTAGTTGCCCAGGTGAATGTTGCCGGTGGGCTGGATGCCGGAGAACAATACCGGCTTGCGGTCGGTCTGGCTCATTTCGATCCTTTCAGGAGGCTCAAAGCCCCATTTCGCGTTTGACTTCTCCAAAGGCTTCCGCCGCCAGGTCTAGGTCTTCCCGGCTGTGGGCGGCTGAAATCTGGGTACGAATGCGCGCCTTGCCCACCGGGACGACAGGGAAGCTGAAGGCGATGACGTAAACGCCTTTCTCCAGCATCCGGGCAGCCATCTCGCGGGCGACGTGCTCGTCATAGAGCATGACCGGCACGATGGGATGCTCGCCCGGCAGCAGGTCGAAGCCCTGCGCGGCCATCTTATCCCGGAAATAGCGGGCGTTCTGGTGCACCCGGTCGCGCAGCGCCGTGGACGCCTCCAGCAGGTCCAGCGCCTTGAGCGTCGCCGCGCAGATGGACGGCGCCAGGGAATTGCTGAACAGGTAGGGCCGGGAGCGCTGGCGCAGCAGGTCCGCGACGGGTTTGCGCGCTGCGGTGAACCCACCGGAAGCGCCGCCCAGAGCCTTGCCGAAGGTGCCGGTGATGATGTCCACCCGCCCCATGGCCCCGCAGTGCTCGTGGGTACCCTTGCCGTTTGGGCCCATAAAGCCGGTGGCGTGGCTGTCGTCCACCATGACCAGGGCGTCGTACTTTTCTGCCAGGTCGCAGATGTCCTTCAGTTTCGCGACGTAGCCGTCCATGGAGAACACGCCGTCAGTCACGATAAGCCGGATGCGGCGGCGCTGCGTGTCCTTCAGGTGCTGCTCCAGCTGCGCAATATCGCTGTTGCGGTAGCGCAGACGCTCCGCCTTGCACAGGCGGACGCCGTCGATGATGGAAGCGTGGTTGAGCTCGTCCGAGATGACCGCGTCTTCTTCGCCCAGGAGGGTTTCAAACAGCCCGCCGTTGGCGTCAAAGCAGGAAGAATATAAGACCGCGTCGTCCATACCCAGGAAGCGCGACAGGCGCTGCTCCAATTGGCGGTGGATGAGCTGGGTGCCGCAGATGAACCGCACGCTGGAAAGCCCGAAGCCCCAGGCGCTGTAGGCGCTTTTGGCGGCGGAAATAATGCGGGCGTCGTTGGACAGGCCCAGGTAGTTGTTGGCGCACAGGTTGAGAACGCCCTGGGACAGGGTGGTATCCACCCGGCTGGACTGCGGGGTCACGATGATCCGCTCTTCCTTGTAGGTGCCGGCCTGCCGGATTTCTTCCAGCTGGTGCTGGTAATGCTGCAGGGCTTTCTTGCCCGCTCCCGCTGATTGCATGGCGCGTGTCCTCCTTGTGCTTCGCCAATCCGTCAAAGAGAGGTCATTTGCTCCATTCGAGAATGATTTTCCCGCTTTCCCCGGTATTCATGATGCCGAAGGCTTCCTCAAAGCGCGTGTAGGGCATGCGGTGGGTAATCAGCGGGGTGAGATCCAGTCCGCTTTGCACCATGGCGGCCATCTTGTACCAGGTTTCGTACATCTTCCGCCCGTATACGCCCTGCAAGGTCAGGCCTTTGAAAATGAAGGCGTCCAGGTCGATTTCCGGTTTCTTGCCAAACAGCCCCAGCAATGCAATCTGCCCGCCGTTGCGCATCAGGCCCAGCATCTGGTACAGGGCCGAGGGCGCGCCGGACATCTCCAGCCCCACGTCAAAGCCCTCCACCATCTTCATCTCCGGCAGCAGGGCGGCCAGGTCTTCCTTCGCGACGTTGACCGCGCGGGTCGCGCCCAACTTGCGGGCAAGTTCCAGCCTGTAGTCCTTCACGTCGGTGATGACGACGTTCCGGGCGCCGTTGTGCCGGCAGATGGCCGCCGCCATGACGCCGATGGGCCCGGCGCCGGTGACGAGAACGTCCTCC
>JAPXQZ010000220.1:0-3247 GCA_033813835.1 Clostridia bacterium
TGGTGACCGCCGCCGACAGCGCGGGCCCGGGCGTCGTCTTTCCCCGGGAGTCGCGGGGGCGCGGCGGGGCGCCCCGGCGGGCGCCGGCGAAGGCGCTTTCCGGCCTGTCCTGCCCGCTGTGCGGGCAGCCGGTCACGGAAAATGAGAAGGCCTTCGGCTGCTCCGCCTGGAAGGAAGGCTGCCCCTTCACCCTCTGGAAGGACGCGCTGAAGCGCGCCGGGGGGCCGCGGCTGACGGAGCCCATTGTCCGGCTGCTGTTGACCGGCGGGGAGGCGCGCGGCTCCAGCGGCACGGTAAAGCTGTCGGGGGAGGAGATGACCTTCACGCCCCTTGACAAGGCGGAGCCGGCGCTGCGGGTGCCCGTGCGCTACGTGAAGCAGGCGAAGCCGGCGCCCGCACCGGCGGCGGGCGCCCAGGCCAGGGCCCCGGGGAAGCGCGCAAGGGCGAAACCGGACCCCAAGCGGTAGGGGATTCGTTGCGGCAGGCCCCCATCCATGGTAGAATATCCGGGAATGCGCCGGCACGCCGGCGCGGGAAATACAGGCGGTCCGGCGGCGCTTGCGGCCGGCGGGGAGGCAAGGATGTCCAAGGGCGGTAGGTCGTTTGGGGGAATGGGCGGCGGCAACATGCAGCAGCTGATGCGCCAGGCCCAGAAGATGCAGGAGGAACTGGCGAAGGCCGAGGAAGCGCTCAACGAAAAGGAATACGAGGCCGCGTCCGGCGGCGGTATGGTGACCTGCCGGGTGTCGGGCCGGCGCGAGCTGCTCAGTCTCGTCATCAAGCCCGAGGCGGTGGACCCGGAGGACGTGGAGATGCTGCAGGACCTCGTCGTCGCCGCAGTCAACGCGGCCCTGCGGCAGGGGGAGGAGTCGCGCGAGAAGGCGATGTCCGCCCTGGCGCCCGGCGGGATGGGCGGCCTGTTTTGAGATGAGCCTGAAGGGAGAACCCATCCAGCGCATGGCGGGCGAGCTGGCCCGCCTGCCCGGTATCGGCCGCAAGAGCGCGCTGCGCCTGGCCTACCACCTGGCGGCCCTGCCCCGGGAAGAGGTCCGCGCGCTGGCGGACGCCCTGTCCCAGGGCCGGGACGCCATCCGCCTGTGCGCGCGCTGCGGCAACTATACCGCGGGCGAGCTGTGCGCGGTGTGCCTGGACCCCAAGCGCCGGGAGGACCAGCTGTGCGTCGTGCGCGACCCGCGGGACGTCGCGGCGATGGAGCGCATGCACGACTACCGGGGGCTCTACCACGTGCTGCACGGCATCCTGTCGCCGATGGACGGCGTGGGCCCCAGCGACATCCGCATCCGGGAACTGCTGGAGCGGCTGCAGAAGGGCGGGGTGGAGGAGCTGATCCTGGCGACCAACCCCGATATCGAGGGCGAGGCGACCGCGTCCTACATCGCCCGGCTGGTCAAGCCCATGGGCGTCAAGGTGACCCGCATCGCCCACGGCGTGCCGGTGGGCAGCGACCTGGAGTACGCCGACGAGGTCACCCTGTCCAAGGCCATGGAAGGGCGGCGCGAAATCTGATGCTGCGCTTCTACTACGGGGTGATGGGCTCCAGCAAGACGGCGCAGCTGCTGATGCAGCGGTACAACTACCAGCAGCTAGGCTTGCGCGTCGCTCTGGTGAAGTCGGCCGTCGACACGCGCGCGGGCGCGCACCTGGTGTATTCCCGCGTGGGGCTGCAGGCCCAGGCCGAGCTGGTGCTGGAAAACGGGCATTCCGCCCGGGAGCAGCTGCTGTGGCTGGCGGCCCGCAACGCGACGAGCGAGTTTGAGTACGTCTTCATCGACGAAGCGCAGTTTTTGACCCCGGAGCAGGTGCAGGAGCTGGCGGACATGGCCGACCGCCTGGACATCTTCTGCTACGGGCTGAAGACCGATTTCCAGGGCAACTTCTTCCCCGGCTCCGCGGCGCTGCTGCGGCTGGCGGAGGAAATCCACGAGGTGCCGGGCGGGCTGTGCTGGTGCGGGGCCAAGGCCACGATGAACACCCGCATCGACCGGGACGGCCGGGTCATCAAGACGGGGGAGCAGGTGCTCATCGACAACCAGCGGGACATCCGCTACATCGGGCTTTGCTACAGGCACTGGCGCGAAGGCATCAGCCATGCCTGAGTGGCTCGCCGCCGCCAGCCCCCTGCTGCTGTTCCTGTGCGCCCTGGGCCTCCTCCTCCTGGGCATGCTCTGGGCGCTGCTGGTCCGGCAGGGCAAGGCCAGCCGGGGTGAAGAAGCCCGGCTCCGGAAAACCGAGGAGACGCTGGCGGAGTACGCGGAGCGGCTGGCGAAGGATGCCGAGGCGCGCCTGACGGCGGGGCTGGGGCAGGACCAGGCCCAGCTGCAAAGCCTGCTGCTGGCGCAGGACGCCGTCGCCGCCGGCCGGGCGGACCGGCTGGACCAGCGGCTGGACGCCGCCCTGTCCAACCAGGACAGCCGGCTTCGGCACCTGGACGAGGTGCTCAACGCGCGCCTGGGCCAGAACGACCAGCAGGTATCCCAGATGCGCGACACCCTCTTCCAGTCCCTCACGAAGATGCGGGAGGACAACGCCCAGAAGCTGGAGGAGATGCGCAGGACCGTGGACACCCACCTGCACCAGACCTTGAACCAGCGCCTGGGGGAGAGCTTTTCCCTGGTCAACGAGCGGCTGGAGGCGGTGTACAAGGGGTTGGGGGAGATGCGCACGCTGGCCGGGGGCGTGGGCGACCTCAAGCGCGTATTGACCAACATCAAGACCCGCGGCACCTGGGGGGAGACCCAGCTGGGCATGCTGCTGGAGGAAGCGCTGGCGGGCGCGCAGTACGAGGCCAACTGTGCCGTGCTGCCCGGCAGCCAGGAGCGGGTGGAGTTCGCCGTGCGCCTGCCGGGGCAGGAGGAGGGCCGGCCGATCTACCTGCCCATTGACGCCAAGTTTCCGCTGGAGGATTACGAGCGTCTCCAGGCCGCGCAGGAAGCCGCGGACCGGGAGCAGACGGCCCTGGCGCTGGCCGCCCTGGCTCAGGCCGTCAACCGGGAGGCCGCCCGCATCGCGTCCAAGTACGTCAAGCCGCCCTACACGACGGATTTCGCGATTCTCTATCTGCCGGTGGAGGGGCTGTACGCCGAGGCGCTGCGCATTCCGGGGCTGGTTGAAAGCCTGCAGCGCACGCACCGGGTCGCCCTGGCCGGGCCGACCACCCTGCTGGCCCTGCTCAACAGCCTGCAGATGGGGTTCCGCACCCTGGCCATCCAGCAGCGCAGCGCCGAGG
>JAPXQZ010000221.1:0-3231 GCA_033813835.1 Clostridia bacterium
GGGTGGGGAACCGGGTCAGCCCGCCGGCGCGCATCCGAGGACAGCAGAACGGCACCAGACGGCAGGAAAGGGGTGCAGGCCGCGATTTGGGGCAATGGTCGGCACCATCCTCAACCCCAGGGCGGCATGGCCTTAAAACGCGCTTAAAACGCGAAATAAGCGGGGAGGGTGAAAAAATCAGGCGGTACCCTTGACGAGGGGGAAGTTGACCACCTTGTAGGGCTTGTTGGCGCTGTCCACAAGGTAGAGGTGGCCGTAGGTGAAGGTGGAACCGTCAATGGCGGTGGAGGAACCGGGCCAGGCGGTAAGGCCGGTGACGGCGGTGCCAAAGGTGACGGTGGTGGTGGTGTTGTTGTTGTTGAGGTATTTCCACGAAAGGCCGGCGGGGGCGGCCTGCTCTTCCGGGATGACGATGTAAGTCATGTTCACGCCGGGGGCGGCCACGGACTTGATGCCGGAGGCGGCAGCATCCATCACTTCCACGGCGGAAAAGACGGAGGCGGCGACCACGCGGGAGGTATCGTAGAGGTAGGCGGCGGCGTGCTTGGAAGCAAAGATGTTATCCCGCATGAACTTGGCCTCGCGCTCGACCTCGATGAGGGTGCCCTGCTTGTTGACCAGGCGCAGCGCGCCGGGCTTGACGATGTAATAGCGGAACTCGCCCAGGGCGGCGTTTAATTTGACCTTGTTGGAGACCACAATCTGACAGCCCCAGATTTCGCCGACGACGCCGGAAAAGATGGCGCGCTGGCCGAGGTCGGAGGCGCGGATGTAGTTGGCATCCTTGCGCAGGGCTGCGAAGCCGAGGGGGTCAACGATGATGAGCTTGGGGCCGTCCAGATCCTCGCCGTAGGCGGCGAGGGCATCGGCGACGGAAGCGGCGGACAGGGCGGTGATGGGGACAAGGCGGGAGACGGGGAGGCCATCCAGGGCGGCAAAGAGGGCATCATCCATGGCCTGGTCAATGGAGAGGGCGAGCTGCGAAGCGGCCTCGCCAACAGGGTCGCCGTAGCCGGAGAGGCGGGCCTCATCGGTGAGCTGGACGGCCTTGGCGTATTTTTTGACGGTGGCGGCGACGGCGAAGGAGGAGAGGAGGGAGGGGACGACCTCGGTATTTTCGGCGACGACCTCGGCCTTGCCGATGTAGCGGAAGGCGGGGAACTTGAGGGTATCGCCGGGCTGGCCCTGGAGGGTGTTATCCTGGACGGCGATGGGGAGGAGGGTGACGCGGCTGCCGAGCTTGGATTCCACGAGGTCGGCCATGACCTCGGGGACAATCATGTTGGCTTTCAAGGTGGTGGGCATGGTGGTGAATTCCTTTCAATTATTCGCGGGACTGGTTGACCATTTCGCGGTAGGCGGCGGGGTCGGTTTCAAAGAGGCGGGCGCGCTCAAGGTAGGTGGCGAACTGGGGGGCGAGGGGCCGTGCGGCGGCGGGGACGGCCGGCGCGGCGGCGGGTGGCTGCGACTGGGCGGCGAGGGTGGCGACGCGCAGGGAAGCGGCGAGGGCATCCGGGGAGGAATAGTCAAAATGTTCCAGGATTTGGGGGTTGAGGCCGAGGGCGAGGACGTGTTCCCGGGCTTCAAAGCGGCGCTCGCGGACAGCGAGGGCGGCTTCACGCGCGGCGAGGTCGGCGGCAGGGTCAGCCGGCGTGGCGGGGGCCGTGGCCGGCGCAGCAGCCGGAAGGGCATCCGGCAGGGATTCCGCGGAGGGCGGGGCAGCGGCACGGCCGGGATGCTCAAGGGCATCCGGCAGGCTGGCCGGGGCGGGAGCCTTCTCCCCAATGTCCGGGGCCTTGCCGTGGCTGACAGCGCCTCCCTGCGGCGCGGCGGGGTCGCGTTCTTTCATGTTGTTCTTCCTTTCTGTATTGATATTGGCGGGCGCGGGCCCGCGGGGTACCCAATTGTGAGAAGCGCTCAATCCCCCCTGCCCTCCCCTTGCCCGCCGGGCCCCGGCGTCAGGGGCGAGTTGTAGCGCAGGGTGTCCAGCGGCACAATCTCCTTTAAATGGGCCAGGCTCTGGGCGCGCTCCAGCTCGTTGACCGGCAGGCTGCGCGAGAGGCGGAAGTGCAGCGCGTCCGCGTCCGGGCTCGCCAGGCGCCTGGACATTAGGTAGCCGCAGAAGGCGCGGGCGCGCTCGCGCAGGGCCGATACGAAGAAGCGCTCCTTCAGCTTGACTCGGTTGTCGAAATTGAACAGCTTGTATTTGATGGCGATGCCCGAGGCGTTGCCGGCGAAGCTGATGTCGGTAAAGTCCGGCGTGAGCGAAAACTTGTGGATGTCCTGGGCCAGCGCGGCGCGCAGCACCTCAATGTCCCGCTCCACCGGCGTTTTTACCAGCCACTCGGCCCTGGCGTGCTCATCGGGCAGCGCCAGCGTCTTCTCCTGCCGCAGCCGCTCCAGCGCGCCGGGGCCGTCATCGCCGGCGTCGGTGATGCCCATCACCCCGGTCAAAACCAGCAGGGCGTCGGAAAACTGCTGGCGGTCGTTCAGGCGGTCGGCCTGCAGCAGGTCGTAGGCGTCCACCAGGGCCAGCACCTGCTCAAAGTCCCCCAGGGCGTCAGCGCCGTTGAGCACTTCGGCCATCGGCAGCGCGCCAAAGGGGTGGGCCTCCGCGCGCAGCAGGTTGCCCTGCCCGTCGCAGGCCAGCACCTCAGAAGCGGTGTAGACCGTCACCGCGCGCCCGCCAGCGGATCCGGCCAGGTAAACGCCAAACAGCGGCCGGCGGGCCACCGTATCGTCATACACCACAAAGGCGTTGCGCGGGTCCAGGCTGCAGGCGGCCGGACGGCCGTCCGAACCCACATAACACAGGGAGACCGCGCGCCCGAAGACCGCCTGGTTGAGCGCCAGTTCGGCGTCCGCCCGGTCCGCGCCGGCCTGCCGCAGCAATTGCCGCAGCTCGCCCGTTTCGGGCTCGGGCCCTTCCAGGCGCACCGGCTCCCCCAGCAGGTAGGCGGCGGACACCTGGGCGATGTAGCGCGGGTAGGGATGGGCCAAACGGGTGTTGGGCAGGCCGGGCAGCCGGGCGCGGCTGAAGATGTCATGCCGGCCCTCGTAGTAGCGGGCCAGGCGGTTCAAGCGGGCCAGGCCGGACTCAAACTGCCGGATGGCCTGGCGCAGGGCCGCCGGCTCCGGCCGGGCGCCCCTCATTTGTTCCGCGGGGATGGTGATCATGCTTTGCCCTCCTGAACAAGAACGTTTGTTCCCTTTTCGCGGGCAGGATAGCAC
>JAPXQZ010000222.1:0-3215 GCA_033813835.1 Clostridia bacterium
CCGTAATCACGCGCTTACCCTCCTGTTCAATGTGAAGTGGTCGGAACGGGACAGGTCAGCGGGAGTAGTACTCGATGATCATGTTTTCCTGCAGGGCGAAGTCGACATCGCTGCGCGCGGGCAGGCTTTCCACCGTGGCCTTCAGCTCGTCGTGGACGCAGTTGAGCCACTTGGGCATGATGCGCGCGTTGCCTTCGCGGGCGGCCTTGAACAGGTCCATCTCCTTGCTGGCGGCGCCCACGGTGATGACGTCACCCTGCTTGACGGTGTAGGAGGGGATGTCCACCCGCGTACCGTTTACGAGGAAATGCCCGTGGTTGACCAGCTGGCGCGCCTGGGCGCGGGAAGCCGCGAGGCCGGCGCGGTAGACGACGTTGTCCAGCCGGCGCTCCAGCAGCTGCAGCAGGTTCTCGCCGGAAACGCCCTTCATGTTCAGGGCCTTCTCATAGGTGCGGTGGAACTGGGTTTCCAGCATGCCGTAGGCGCGGCGGGCCTTCTGCTTCTCGCGCAGCTGGGTGCCGTACTCGCTCATCTTGCGCTGGCGGGCCTGGCCGTGCTGGCCGGGAGGGGTGGGGCGCTTCGTCAGGGCGCATTTCTGCGAGAAGCACTTTTCGCCCTTCAGAAAGAGCTTCGTGCCCTCACGACGGCACATGCGGCATACAGAGCCGGTATTCCTTGCCATCTTATGGGATTCTCCTTATTTATACTCTTCTGCGCTTGGGCGGGCGGCAGCCGTTGTGTGGGATGGGGGTCACGTCCTTGATCATGGTGACCTCCAGCCCCGCGGTCTGCAGGGAGCGGATGGCGGCCTCGCGCCCGGAACCCGGGCCCTTGACCAGCACGTCCACGGTGCGCAGGCCGAACTCCGCGGCGGCCTTGGCAGCCGTTTCGGCGGCCATCTGGGCCGCGAAGGGCGTGGACTTCTTGTTGCCCCTGAAGCCCATGCCGCCGGAAGACGCCCAGGAAATCGCGTTGCCCTGGGTGTCGGTGATGGTGACGATGGTGTTGTTAAAGGACGACTGGATATGCACCACGCCGCGTTCGATCAGCTTCTTCTCGCGGCGCTTGCGGGATACCTTCTTGAGCGTGGCCTTTGCCATTTAAATCCTCCGCGGCTGTTTCAGCCTGTCTGTCCGCCCTTACTTAGTGGCGGCTTTTTTCTTGCCGGCGACCTGGCGCTTGGGCCCCTTGCGGGTGCGCGCGTTCTGCTTGGTGTTCTGACCGCGCACGGGCAGGCTGCGGCGATGGCGGATGCCGCGGTAGGAGCCGATTTCAACCAGCCGCTTAATGTCCAGCGAAACCTCGCGCCGCAGGTCGCCCTCGACCTTGACGTGGTGCTCGATGTACTCACGCAGCTTGCTGATGTCGTTCTCGGACAGGTCGCGCACCCGGGTATCCGGGTTGATCTCAGTATCCGCCAGGATTTTCTGGCTGGTGGTCAGCCCGATGCCGAAGATATACGTCAGGCCGGCTTCAATGCGCTTGTCTTTGGGCAGGTCAACGCCCGCAATACGTGCCATGTGCTGGGAACACCTCCAAATTTACTGCTTGTCGCTGGGAGCGCCGGGCTTTCGCCCGGCGATATGATGGAGCCTTCCGGTCCCGGGGTCACCCCCGGGCATCCGCCCGGACGGCCAGCCATGTAAAAGAAGAATCCCCTCAGCCCTGTTTCTGCTTGTGCTTGGGGTTTTCGCAGATGACCATCACGTGGCCCTTGCGCTTGATGATCTTGCATTTCTCGCAGATGGTCTTCACAGAGGGACGGACTTTCATGGGGCAACCTCCTGTTTGGGCTTGGATTTTAGTTCTTGCTGCGCCACGTGATGCGGCCGCGGGTCAGGTCGTAGGGGGACAGCTCGATGGTCACCTTGTCCCCCGGGTAGATGCGGATGAAGTTCATGCGCATCTTGCCGGAGATGTGCGCCATGATGCGGTGCCCGTTGGGCAGCTCGACGGAAAACATGGCGTTGGGCAGGGCTTCGACCACCTTGCCTTCGATTTCAATGACGTCGCTTTTGGACAAACAAGCCTCCTTCAGGCCGGGTCATGGGGTTCAGGGTCGTTCAGGCTTTCCAGAAACTTGCGGATTTCATGGTTGCCCTGGGCTTTGGGGGTCGTTGGTCCGGGAAGCCGTTCCATCTCGTGGCGCGTGGACAGCAGGTGCTTGCGGCGCTTTTTCTTGGGGCGCTCCAGCGGCCGGGTTCTCCCGTCGCAGACCGTCACAAAATCAGCGTCCAACTCGCATAATACCACATAAACCCTGCCCTTGTCACGCCCCGCGCGTGAAATCGCGGCGATTCCGCTTTTGAGGGGCGCCTTCATGCGCCTTCCTCCCAGACAAAGCCCGGAAGCGTCAGGATTTCGGGCGGGCCCTCCGCATTAAGCGCGATGGTGTGCTCGTAATGCGCGCAGGGCAAGCGATCGAGGGTCCGGATGGTCCAGCCGTCCCCGTCCTCGGTCACCTGCCAGCCGCCCATGGCAATCATGGGCTCGACCGCCAGGGTCATTCCGGCTTTCAGCCGCGCGCCGCGTCCCGGTTCGCCGAAGTTGGGGACGGCGGGATCCTCGTGCATCGCGCGCCCGATGCCGTGGCCGGTCAGGTCGCGGATGATGCCGTAGCCGTTCTCCTCCGCCAGTTTTTGCACGGCGTGGCCGATGTCCCCCACGCGCCGGCCCTGGCGCGCCGCGCGCGCGCCTTCGAAGAAACACCGTTCGGTCACCTGGATCAGCCGTTCCAGCTCCGGCGCGACGTCCCCTATGCCGACGGTGAAGGCGCTGTCCGCCTGCCAGCCGTCCAGGACGAGTCCGCAGTCCACGCTGAGGATGCTGCCTTCGCGCAACACCTCGCGGTCGGAGGGGATGCCGTGGACCACCACGTCGTCCACGCTGGCGCAGATGGAGGCGGGGTAACCCCGGTAGTGGAGGAAGGAAGGAACCGCGCCGCCGCGGCGGATGATTTCCTCCGCGAAGGCGTCGATGGCGGCCGTGGTTTCCCCCGGGCGGATGACCTCGCGGATGCGCTGCAGCACATCGTAGAGCAGGGCCCCCGCGGCGCGCATCTTATCAAGCTGCGCCGCGCTTTTAACGGAAATCACGCTTCCAGGCCCAGCGCCTCGCGGATGGCCTTGTGATCCCGGTCCAGTTCCCCGCCCAGAACGACATCCACCAACAGTCCCTGCGCACGGTAGTACACGATGAGCGGCTCAGTCTGGCGG
>JAPXQZ010000223.1:0-3210 GCA_033813835.1 Clostridia bacterium
CAGCCTTGACTACGCGGGCAGAGCGCCCGTCTTTGTCTGCATTCTCAAAGGCGCGGCGGTCTTTTTCTCCGACCTGATGCGCGAGGTTTCCCTGCCGCTGACCACGGATTTCATGGCGATCTCCAGCTATGGCAGCAGCACCAAGACCTCCGGCGTCGTCCGGATTCTCAAGGACCTGGACCATGACGTGCTGGACAAGGACGTGTTGGTCGTCGAGGATATCGTGGACAGCGGGCTGACGCTTTCTTATATCAAGAAAGTGCTCCATGAGCGGGGGGCGAGATCCGTGCGCCTGGCGACGCTGCTGGACAAACCGGTCCGGCGGAGGACAGAATTGGAAGTGGACTACGCCTGCTTCAGGATTCCCAACGAGTTCGTCGTCGGATACGGCCTGGACTACCAGGAGAAGTATCGCAACCTGCCGCTGATCGGCGTGCTTCACCCGCGGATTTACACGGAAGAGGCGTAGGCCGGACTTTTGGAATCCTTTTGACCGCGTGGTATAATCCTTTGAACCCTTAACTGCGAGGAGGACTGACGATTGCGCAAGACCCGTGGCCCGATTGGCTACCTGATTATGATTGCGGCGTTCATGCTGCTGGCTTTTTTGATATCAGACAGCATGGGCGGGCAGACAAACCGTATCACCTATCCTGAACTGCTGAGCCGGATTGAGAACGGCACTGTGGATCGCGTTTCCATCCGCGGCAGCCAGCTCATCGGCCTGAACGTCAACAGCGCAATTTCCAGGGCGGACTACCCCGCCCGATACGATTTTGAGACAACCATCGGGCCGGACTTCGTCGATACGGTTCGCACGATGAAGGCCACCAAGGATAATATCCCGCTGGATCGCGTCAGCGTTAATGACCTCAATTTCGCGGTCGACTACCTTCCGCCCATCGTGACACCCTGGTATATGGAGCTGCTGCCTTACGTGCTGACCATGGGCCTGGTCATGGTCTTCTGGTTTTTCATCATGCGCCAGCAGACCGGCGGCAGCGGCAAGGTGCTGAATTTCGGAAAGAGCCATGCCAACATGGTCGATCCCGCGAAAAACAAGATTACGTTCGCGGACGTCGCCGGTGCGGATGAAGAAAAGGAAGAGCTGAAGGAAATAGTGGATTTCCTGAAGAACCCGAAGGAGTACCTCGACCTTGGCGCGCGCATTCCCAAGGGTGTGTTGCTGGTGGGACCTCCGGGCACGGGGAAAACACTTTTGGCAAAGGCAGTCGCCGGGGAAGCCAAGGTTCCGTTCTTTTCCATCAGCGGCTCCAACTTCGTGGAGATGTTTGTCGGCGTCGGTGCCAGCCGGGTCCGGGATTTGTTTGACCAAGCGAAGCGCATGGCGCCTAGTATCGTCTTCATCGATGAGATTGACGCCGTCGGCCGGCATCGCGGCGCCGGCCTGGGCGGCGGACACGACGAGCGCGAGCAGACGCTGAACCAACTGCTGGTGGAGATGGATGGCTTTACAACCAACGAAGGGGTCATCGTGATGGCTGCGACCAACCGGCACGATATCCTGGACCCCGCGCTGCTGCGCCCGGGCCGGTTTGACCGTCAGGTCACCGTCCACTATCCCGACATCAACGGCCGCGTTGCGATTTTGAAAGTGCATGCCCGCGGTAAACCGCTTGCGGATGACGTGGACCTGGAGAACATCGCCAAGCGCACGCCCTTCGCGACGGGCGCGGATCTGGAGAACGTCATGAACGAGGGGGCCATCGTCGCCGCGCGCAATAAACAGAAGCAGATCCACCAGGTTCACCTGATTGAGGCGGTGGAGCGCGTCCAGATGGGGCCCGAGAAACGAAGCCACAAGGTTCTTGAGGAGGATAAGCGCATCGTTGCCTACCACGAAGCAGGGCACGCGTTGGTCGGGCATATGCTGCCGCTGGCCGACGAGGTTCATACCGTCACTGTCGTTCCTCGCGGGGGAGCGGGCGGGTTCACGCTGTCACTCCCTGAAAAGGAATTCGACATGACCAGCCGCGCCAAGATGCTGCAGACCGTTTCCGTAATGCTGGGCGGGCACGCCGCCATCAAAATCGTAGAAGACGACGTATATACCGGGGCTCAAAGCGATCTGAAGCGCGCGACGGAAATCGTCCGCACCATGGTGACCAAACTGGGGATGAGCGACGAGCTGGGTACGGTCTACCTGGGAAAGGACCAGGAGATTTTCGTCGGAATGGAATTCGGCCAAGCCCGCGAGTACAGCGAGGAATACGCCGAGCGTGTCGACAAAGAAGTCTCCAGCGTCATGGCCAAGTGCTATGAGGTGGCGATGGATACCCTGAAAGCCAACCTGGATAAGCTGCATGGCCTTGCCAAACTGCTCATTGAAAAAGAAACCGTCAATCGCGAGGAGTTCCTGCAGTTCATGAACAGGCCCGCGGTGGAAGCGGCGCCGGCATGACCGTGCGGATGGAAAGCCTGAATCGCGCCGGTGCCACGGATGTGTTGCGTCCTGATTTACACACGCACTCCACCGCTTCGGACGGCAGCCTGTCTCCCGCCGCGCTCGTGGAGCGGGCGTTCGCGGGAGGCATCAATCTGCTGGCCCTGACCGATCATGAGAGTGTCAAGGGATTGCGGGAAGCCTCGGAAAGGGCCGGCGCTCTCGGAATTGGATTCCTCCCGGGGGTAGAAATCAATACAGCCGGCGAGGACGAGGTGCATATCCTGGGCTATTTTGTACATGAAGGGATGGAGGAACTGACGTCCCTGCTCCGGTTTGTCAGCCAGGACCGGCAGCGCCGAGCGGGTCGTTTTATCGAGCGTTTTTCATCCCTGGGTATGCCCCTGGCGATGGATGACCTGCAGATTCCTGTTGGCACGGATTGCAGCAGGCCCCTGGTGGCCAGGGCGCTGGTGAGAAAAGGTTACGTCGCTTCTGTCCAGGAGGCGTTTAACCGATATCTAGCTGTCGGAAAGCCTGGCTACGTATCCCGCGTAAAGGCCGATACGCTGGACATCGTACGCATGTTGCGGGAAGAGGGAGCCGTCCCTGTGCTCGCGCATCCCGGCATCATTAAATCCCCGGCTCTTAAAACCACCTGCCGTTTGGCTCAGTTGCGAGACGCGGGGCTGATGGGGATTGAGGCTTTCCATTCCCAGCACAGAAAAGGGGAGAGCCGGCACTGGGAAGACGTCGCGCGCAACCTGGGTCTGCTGGTGACCGGGGGAAGCGATTTCCATCAACAG
>JAPXQZ010000224.1:0-3199 GCA_033813835.1 Clostridia bacterium
GAGCAGCAGCCCCAGGAACTCGCCGTGGGCGCCCGCCGCGGGCTGGAAGGTCATGTCGTCCATGCCGGTGATTTCGCTGAAGACCTTCCGCGCGCGGTCGATGACCTCGACGCAGCCGGGGACGGTGTTTTTGGGCTGCAGGGGGTGGACTTTGGAGAAGCCGGGCAGCGCCGCCACCGCCTCGTTGACGCGGGGGTTGTATTTCATGGTACAGGAGCCCAGCGGGTAAAAGCCGCTGTTGACGCCGAAGGCCTGCTTGGCCAGCACCGTATAGTGGCGGCCGATGGCGACCTCGCTCATCTCCGGCAGCCGCGGCGGGGCACTCCGCGCGAAAGCCGAGGGAACGGCCTTTTTCGGGAAGGTGCTCCTGGGCATCAGGTGGGTCCGGCGCCCGGGGACGCTGCGCTCAAAAATCAGTTTCATTGCCCGCACACCTCCTTGATGGCCGTGATGACGTGGTCGATGGCCTGTTTGTCCATCTTCTCGGTGACGCACCAGAGCAGGCCGCCGTCCACCGACAGGCCGCAGAGGATACCCTTCTTGGCCATCTTTTTCTCGAACTGTTTCACGTCCATCGGGCAGGACGTCAGGAACTCGTTGAAGAACTCCCCCTTGTGGACGCGCTTGAAGCCCTTGAGCCTGCCCAGCTCGTCCGCGAAGTAATGGGCGCCTTCAAAGCACAGCTGCGCGGCGTCGCGCAGGCCCTGGGGCCCCATCGCCGCCATATAGACCGCGGCGGTCATGGCGCACAGCGCCTGGTTGGTGCACACGTTGCTGGAAGCCTTCTCCCGGCGGATGTGCTGCTCGCGGGCCTGCAGGGTGAGGACGAAGGCCCGGCGGCCCTTGCTGTCGACGGTCTCCCCCGCGATGCGGCCGGGCAGGGAGCGCATCATGTCCTTCTTGGCGGTCATGATGCCCAGATAAGGCCCGCCCCAGCTGAGCGGAATGCCCAGGGACTGGCCTTCCGCCACGGCGACGTCGAAGTCCATCTCCCCTGGGGTTTTCAGGATGCCCAGGGAGATGGGGTATACGCCCAGCACGGCTTTGGCGCCGGCGGCATGAGCCAGGCGCGCCGCCTCCTCGGCGTTTTCCAACAGGCCGTAGAAGTTGGGCTGCTGCAGGTAAACGCAGGCGGTGTCCTCCGGCAGCTTTTTCAGGGCGGCCAGGTCCGTCACGCCGTCTTTCTGCGGCAGCAGCTCAAAGGGCACGCCGCGGCCCCAGCAGTAGGTGCGGATGGTCTCGATAACGTCCGGATGCGCGGTGGCGGCGACGTAAACCCGCTCCCGCGACCGGGTCTGGGTCATCATCACCGCCTCCGCCGCGGCGGAGGCGCCGTCGTAGACGGAGGCGTTGCTCACGTCCATCCCAGTCAGCTCGCAGGCCATGGTCTGGTATTCGAAGATGGACTGTAGCACGCCCTGGCTGATTTCCGCCTGGTAGGGCGTGTAGGTGGTGAGGAACTCCTCCTTGGCGGTCACGGTGCTGACGATGGCGGGGATGTAGTGGTCATAAGCGCCCGCGCCGCGCAGGATGGTGCCGAAGACTGTGTTCTTCGCCGCGACACGCTCCATCTCACTGCGTACGCCCAGCTCGGAAAGCCCCTCCGGGATATCGACAGAATCCTTGAGCAGAACCTTTTTGGGGACGTCGGCGTACAGGTCGCGCAGCTTCTTCAGGCCGACGCGCGCCAGCATCGCCTGCTGCTCCTCCCGGGTGGAGGGAAGGTAATTGCCCATCTCAACCCTCCTTCTTGAGCAGCTCCTCGTAAGCCGCGGCGTCCATCAGGTCCTCCAGGCCGCTGAAGTCCTTTACCCGCGCAATCCAGGCGGCGTAGGCGTCCTGGTTGATAAGCTCGGGCCTGTCCAGCAGGGCTTCGTTGGCTTGCGCAATCACGCCGTTCACGGGGCTGATGATGTCGCTGACGGCCTTGACGCTCTCCACGTCCGCGAAGGCCTCGTCCTTCGTGATTTTGTCCCCGGGATTGGGCAGGTTGATGAACACCAGGTCGCCCAGTTCCTTCTGGGCATAGTCGGTGATGCCGATGAGGAGGGTGTCGCCCTCCACCTTGACCCACTCATGGGACGGGGAATACTTCAGGTTTTTCGGGGTGCTCATGGTTTCCTCCTTTTATATCGCCAGAATCAGGAACGCTTGTAAAAGGGCAGGGGGACCACCTGCGCCTTGAGCCGCCGGCCGCGCACGTCGATTTCCACCGCCGTGCCGGGGTTCGCGTACGCCCTGTCCACCTGGGCCATCGCGGATGCCTTGTTCGTGAAGGGCAGCAGGGTGCCGCTGGTGGTGACCCCCGCCGGTTTTCCATCCGCGAACACCTCGCTGCCTTCCCGCGCGATGCCGCGGTCCGTCAGGACGAGGCCCACGCGCACGCGCTGCGGCTCACCCTTTTTCACAAGAGCCGCCTTGCCGATGAAATCATCCTTGTCCATGCGCACGAAGGCGTCCAGCCCCGCTTCCAGCGGGCTGATATCGTCCGACATCTCGTGCCCGTACAGCGGCATGCCCGCTTCCAGGCGCAGGGTGTCCCGCGCGCCCAGGCCGCAGGGAATCAGGCCCTCGTCTTTCCCGGCTTCCAGCAGGGCGCGGGCGAGCCCGACCGCCTGCTCCGGCGCGCAGTACAGTTCATACCCCAGTTCCCCGGTGTAGCCCGTGCGGGATACCAGGCAGTTGACGCCCGCCACGGGCAGGTCGGGCGTGAAGCTGTAATATTTCTTCGGGAACTTCGATTCGTCCGCGATTTTTGCCAGGATATCCTTCGCGCGGGGGCCCTGCAGCGCCAGCTGGGCATAGCGATCAGACAGGTCCGTGATTTTGACCTCGCCCCGGGCATGGTCCAAAAACCAGCGGTAATCCTTGTCCTTGTTGGCGGCGTTGACGACCAGGAAATAGTCCTGCGGGCCGAACTTGTAGACGATCAGGTCGTCCACGATGCCGCCGTCCGGGTTGAGGATGGGGCTGTAGCGGATGCGCCCAATCTCCATGTCGCGGAAGTCGTTGCTGAGCATGTTCTGCAGGTTGTCCAGCGCGTCCTTCCCCCTGAAGCGGATTTCGCCCATGTGGGACACGTCGAACAGCCCGCAGGCCGTGCGGACCGCCATGTGTTCCCGGATGACGCCGGTCTCGTACTGAACCGGCAGGAGGTAGCCCGCGAAAGGCACGATTTTTCCCCCCAGGGACAGGTGCA
>JAPXQZ010000225.1:0-3191 GCA_033813835.1 Clostridia bacterium
TGCTCGGCTTCGAGCTGCGCGCGTTCTTGGTTGGCGGAGCTCAGCGCTTCGTCGCTCTCGCCGACGAGAGCGCGTTCGCGCACTGCATCCTGCTCGATCTGCTTCAGCCCAGTGATATCCCGAGCTACCAGCATTCCGCCAATAACGGTTCCATCCGGGCACGCCGCCTCGAACAGCGCGCGGTGGCGGCGCCTCAGGCGCTGCTTGACGACAAAGGCTGTCAGCCTGCCGTCCCGCGCGACGGCCGCGGCGTTGTACAGCCGGCCTTCGTGGCAGAGGGGCAGACCGAACACGCACAGCATCCCGCCGGTTTCCCGCGCGATGCGCAGGGCAGCCTGCCGGCAGGCATCCTGCAGCGCCTGATGGCGCATCAGGTCCCCGCAGCCGCCCGTCAGGCACAGTTCCGGCAGCGCCAGCAGCCGGGCGCCCGCTTCCCGGGCTTCCCGCACGCGGGCCAGGACGGCGTCCCGGTTTTTGCCGACGTCCCCCGGCGCGCCGAAGGCCGGGGCCGCCGCCATGACCATCCGCATCCGCGCCATCCTCGCCGCCTTTCTTCCCCGCCCTTTTCTGCTTGTCCCCTGATTCCATGATAGAGCAAGGACCCGCCCTTGGCAAGTTTTCAGGATGGTCTCGCGCGCCGCCATCGGCTATACTGTCCCTGGTTGATACGGGAGGATGGGATATGCGGCTGGGCATCATGGGCGGCACCTTCGACCCGGTGCACCGGGGGCACTTGGCCATCGCGCGCGCCGCCATGCGGGAGGCCGGCCTGAATGAGGTCCGCTTCCTGCCCGACGGGGACCCCCCGCACAAATCCCCCGGCGCGCCGGGGCAGGACCGGCTGGCAATGGTCCGCCTGGCCGTCCGGGGAAAGCCGGGGCTGACCGTGTCGGACATGGAGCTGCGCCGGGAGGGCCGCACCTATACGGTGGATACCCTGCTGCAGCTGAAGCGGGAGGAACCGGGGCGCGAGCTGTTCTATATCATCGGTTCGGACACCCTCTTCCTCTTTCCCACCTGGCGTACGGCGGAGCGCGTGGCAGGCCTGTGCCGGATGCTGGTCGCCCTGCGGCCTGGGGACGGCCGCGCGGAGGTGGAAAGCCAGCAGCAGGCCATGCGGGAGCGCTACGGCCTTCACAGCGAACTGCTGGCGGAAACCGGCCCGGATATCTCCTCCAGCCAGGTGCGGGAGGCGGCCCGGCGGGGGGAGAATCTGCGCGCCCTGGTGCCCGCCGCCGTCGCCCGCTACATCCGCCGCCGCGGGCTCTACCGGGTGGAGCCGGCCCCGGACAGCGGCGCCTGAGGCCGCCCCGCGGCACGGCGGAACCCTCCGGTTTTTCGCTTCCCACTGTCTGAAAGCGCGGGTATATTCGAACATATGCGATTGCTGGGCGAACTGGCCGCCCTCGGGGCGGCCCTGTGCTGGACCATCAACAGCATGGTGCTGGAACGGCACGGCCGCGGCTTTTCCGGCTGGGCGCTCAACGCCCTGACCAAGCTGTTTGGCCTGGCGGCGGTCAGCCTGCTGGCACTCTATACGCAGGGCTCCTTCCTGCCCCGGGCGGACGCCGCGCAATGGACGGCCCTGCTGCTCTCCGGGCTGCTCGGGTTTTCCATCGGGGACGGGTTCCTGTTCATCGCCTTCCAGCAGGTCGGCGCGCGCCGCACCCTGCTCATCTTCGCCGCCAACCCCGTGCTGGCGGCGCTGCTGGGCTGGGCTTTCCTGGGGGAGGCGCTCAGCCTGCTGCAAATTCTGGGCACCCTGCTGGCGCTGTTGGGCATCATGATGGTCATCGCGGGGGACGTGCGCGCGCCGGAGAAGGCCGTCAACCGGGTCGGGCTGCTGTTCGCCGCGCTGGCCGCGCTGGGGCAGGCGGCGGGCGTGCTGCTGAGCAAGATGGGCATGCAGGGGCTGGACGCGGTGCCAGCCGCCCAGATCCGCCTGGTGGGCGGCACGCTGGGCATGGCCATTATCCTCTCCCTGCTGCGTGATTGGCGCCGGGTCCCGCCTATCCTCAGGAGCCCGCATGGCCACATGGCCCTGGCCTTCAGCGTGCTGCTGGGGACCCTGGTGGGCATGGTGCTCTCCATGCAGTCCCTGAAGCTGATTCCGGCCGCCGTCGCCTCCGTGCTCTTCAGCCTGATGCCGGTGATGATCCTGCCCCTCTCCGCGTTCTTTCTGAAGGAACGGGTCACCGCGCGGGAGACGCTGGGTGCCCTGGTCGCCGTGGGCGGCGTGGCGCTGCTGTTCGCGTAATACGAAACTCAACCGCAAACGCTTTGGTGAACCGGCCTTTTTCGACGCTGTTTTGCCGCTTTCACTCGGCGTAGGCTGCGGCTGCGCCTCGTTCTTCCGGCTTCGCATCGTCATCAAAAACTCTCGGTCCATCCGTGCGCTTACTCCTTCGCTTCGTATCACCACACCGGCAGCCGGGCGGCTACCACCGTATAAACAGCAGCAGGGGGCGTCCGCGGACGCCCCCTGGCATGAAAAACCGCCGTCTCCGGCGGTTCTCTTTACTTCTTAATCAGAAGCGGTTGTTGTGCTTGCTGAAGCAGTCGTGGCAGTACACGGGCCGGTCGCCGCGGGGCTGGAAGGGAACCTGGGTGGTGGCGCCGCACTCGTCGCAGATGACGGAGAACATCTGGCGCTCGCCACGGTTCTGGGAACGGCGGTTGGCACGGCAGCTGGGGCAGCGGCCAGGCTCGTTCTGGAAGCCCTTTTCGGCGTAGAAGGCCTGTTCGGAAGAGGTGAAGGCGAACTCGGCGCCGCACTCGCGGCAGGTCAGGGTCTTGTCGGTGTACATGATAAAATGTCCCTCCTTGATGATTGTCCAAACCGATGCGATCTGTGTTTCCATGGCCGCCGCATCAGTTTCCTGATGAACAATACCGGAAGGAACACCTCAATCCCTGGGCTTGGTCCGAACGTATCCTATCACAGCTTTTTCGCCTTGTACAGTGTTTTTTCTTCCGGTGTAAAATTTCTTTAGGCAGCGTAAAGTTCCGCGGCGCGGATCGTCCGGCCCGCGCCGCGGAAGGGGATCCCGGGTTCAGGCGGCCGGCCGCGGCTTGATGAGGACGCCGGCCAGCAGGGCGATGGCGCCCACGATCAGCAGAATCAGGCGGTTGTCGATGACAAACTGGTTGAAGGTGTTGCCCGAGGGCGCGTTCTGCACGCCCGTCGCCGC
>JAPXQZ010000226.1:0-3154 GCA_033813835.1 Clostridia bacterium
CTATGTGCACATCTGCCAGAACAACACCCTGTTTGGCACGCAGTACCATTCCCTGCCGGACACGGGCGGCGTCCCGCTGGCGGCGGACCTGTCCTCCTGCATCTTTTCCGAGCCCCTGGACGTATCCCGCTACGGCCTTATCTATGCCGGGGCGCAAAAGAACATCGGGCCCGCGGGGTTGACCCTGGTCATCGTGAAAAAGGACCTAATCCGCGAGGACGTGCCCGACAGCCTGCCGGTCATGCTCCGCTACGCCACTCATTTGAAGGAGCGCTCCATGTACAATACACCGCCGGCCTACGCCATCTACATGAGCGGCAAGGTCATCCGCTGGATCCTGAAGTCCGGCGGCCTGGCCGCGATGGGGGAGCGAAACCGCGAGAAGGCGGAAATCCTGTACGATTACCTGGACCACAGCCGCCTCTTCCGCGGAACGGCGGAAAAGGGCAGTCGCTCCCTGATGAACGTCACCTTTGTCACCGGGGATGAGGCGCTGGACGCGGCCTTTGTCAAGGGGGCCGAGGCGGCGGGGCTGTCCGGGCTCAAGGGCCACCGCTCCGTCGGCGGCATGCGCGCCAGCCTGTACAACGCCATGACCAGACAGGGCGTTTTGGCGCTGGTCAGCTTTATGCGGGAGTTTGAGGAGGCGCACCCATGCTGAAGCAGAGAACCGTAGCTTGCCTGAACGATATCTCGCCCAAGGGGCTTGCGGAACTCGGGCCCAACTATACCCTGACGGACCGCCGGGAAGACAGCGACCTCTGGCTGGTGCGCTCGGAGGACCTTCTCAAAGTGGAACTGCCCGGGCGCCTGCGGGCGATCGCGCGCGCGGGCGCAGGGGTCAACAACATCCCCTTGGACCGCTGCACGGAACAGGGGGTCGTGGTATTCAACACGCCGGGCGCCAACGCCAACGCGGTGGCGGAACTGGTCATCGCGGGGATGCTGCTGGCTTCCCGGGATATCCTGGGCGGCGCGAACTGGGTGCGTGCCCAGACCCCCAGCCCGGAACTAGCCCAGGCGGTCGAGAAGGAAAAGAAGGCCTTCTCCGGTACGGAAATCCACGGCAGGCGCCTGGGCGTCATTGGCCTGGGCGCGGTGGGGCATCTGGTCGCCAATTCCGCCGTCAGCTTGGGAATGGAAGTCTACGGGTACGACCCCTATATCTCCATCGAGTTCGCGCTCAAGCTTTCCCGCGCCGTGCATCACGTGACCCAGCTCTCGGAACTGCTGGAAACCTGCGATTTCGTGTCCCTCCACGTTCCCCTGATGGAAAAGACGCGCGGATTCATCGGCGCCGCCCAGCTGGAGGCCATGCGCCCGGGCGCGGTGCTGCTCAATTTCTCCCGCGACCTGCTGGTGGATGAGGAAGCCGTCGGCCTGGCGCTCCGGTCCGGCCGGCTGCGCCGCTATGTGACGGACTTCGCCAACGAGCGCGTCGTCACGTTCCCCAACGCCATCGTCCTGCCCCATCTGGGGGCAGCGACGGAGGAAGCGGAGGAAAACTGCGCGGTCATGGCCGTCCGTCAGGCGCAGGACTACCTCAACAACGGAAACATCGTCAACTCCGTCAACTTCCCGCCCATCTCGCTGGGCAGGGCCACCCATCCCACGCGCGTAATGGTGCTTCACCGCAATGTGCCGGGCGTTCTGAGCAAGGTGACCACCCTGTTCGGGGAGGCCGGTATCAACATCGACCGGATGGTATCCGCCAGCCGGGGCGGCGCGGCCTGCGCGCTGTTCGACGCGCCGGTCAACGTGCTGCGGGGATTCGCCATGAGCCTGTCCGCCGAGCCGGACGTTCTGAAGGTGCGCGTCATCTACGGCACCGGGGAGCCGCTGGAGGAGTCGTATACCGACAAAGAAGGGGGCGCCCATGACTGACTGGCGTGCTGCGGGAATCTGTCCCCTGGACGTCCTCCTGCCGCGGGCACCGTTTCTGGGGCGTTTCTGGCCGGTGGTAGCCCTGGACCAGTACACCTCCCAGCCGGAGGCATGGGAGGCCGCTGAGCGGGAAATCGGCGCTCATCCCTCCACCCTCCGGCTGGTGGTGCCAGAGGCCTTTTTGGAAGAAACGGAAGCCCGCAGCCGGAAGGTTAACGAGGCAATGGCCGACTACCTGCGGCGGGACTTGTTTTATGCCCTTCCCGGAAGCTTCATCCTGGTGGAACGCGAGACCCAGTCCGGGAAGCGCGTCGGCCTGGTAGCCAGCGTGGACCTGGAGGAATACGATTACGCGCCGGGCAGCCGCTCCCTGATTCGCGCCACCGAGGAAACGGTGCTGGACCGCATTCCCCCGCGCCTGAAGGTGCGCGAGCAGTCCGCCCTGGAGCTGTCGCACGTGATGCTGCTCATCGACGACCCGGACGACAGCGTGCTGGGCCCGCTGTACCTGAAGCGTGAAACGCTTCCGCCGGTATACGACGTCCCCTTGCTGATGGGGGGCGGCCGGGTGCGGGGCTGGCGGGTTTCACGGGAGGAAGACCACGCGCGCCTCGCGTCCGGCCTGACAGCCCTGCGGGAAGGTCTGCCATCCGGCGGCATGCTGTACGCGGTCGGGGATGGGAATCACTCCCTGGCCGCCGCCAAGGCGTCCTGGGAGAAGCAGAAAGCAGGATTAACGCTTCAGGAGCAGGAGGGACACCCCGCCCGGTACGCGATGGTGGAGCTGGTCAACCTGCACAGCCCGGCGTTGCTGTTTGAGCCCATCCACCGCATCGTATTCGGCGCGGACAGGCAGAAACTGATGGACGTGCTGTCGCCGCTTGGCCCTGTCCGGGACGCGGAGTCGCCCGACATTGTCCTGGTGGGCGGGTCGGTGGAGGACGTACCCCTGGCCTTGAAGAGCGCGGGGGAGGGGTTGGTCACCGAGGCGGTGCAGCGCCTGCTGGACGCGGCGGCACTGCCGCTGGATTACGTGCACGGTGAGGCAGCTTTGCGGGAGATTGCGGCAGCCCGAAACGGCACGGGCATCCTGATGCCGGAATTTCCAAAGAAAAGCCTTTTCCCAATTGTGCAGAAAAACGGGCGCCTGCCCCGCAAGACCTTCTCCATGGGAGAGGCCAACGAAAAGCGGTTTTATCTGGAGGTCCGGCGTATCCGCTGAGCCTAGGGCAGCGCAAACGGCAATGGCGCGGCATGTCCCGCGCCATTG
>JAPXQZ010000227.1:0-3153 GCA_033813835.1 Clostridia bacterium
TTGAGCGTCTCGACCTCTTCCTTGCGGCGCTTGTCCTCCTCGGCGAATTGTTCCGCTTCCTTGACGCGCTGCTTGATTTCCTCCTCCGTCAGGTTGGTGGAGGCGGTGATGGTGACGTTCTGGGTATTGCCGGTGCCCAGGTCCTTGGCGGTTACGGACACGATGCCGTTTTTGTCGATGGTGAACCTGACCTCAATCTGGGGAACGCCGCGGGGCACCGCCGGGATGCCGGTCAGCTGGAAGCGGCCCAGGGTCTTGTTGTCATAGGCCATCGGCCGCTCGCCCTGCAGCACGTGGATTTCAACCGTCGTCTGGCCGTCGGCGGCAGTGGAGAACACCTGGGATTTCTCCGTGGGGATGGTGGTGTTGCGCTCGATGAGGCGGGTAAAAATATGGCCTTCCGTCTCGATGCCCAGGCTCAGCGGGGTAACGTCCAGCAACAGCACGTCCTTCACCTCGCCGCCCAGCACGCCCGCCTGGATGGCGGCGCCGATGGCGACGCACTCATCCGGGTTGATGCCCTTGAAGGGCTCCTTGCCGGTGATGTTCTTCACGGCGTCCTGCACCGCGGGGATGCGGGTGGAACCGCCCACGAGGATGACCTTCTCAATCTGGGAAGCTGTCAGGCCGGCATCCTTGAGCGCGGTCTGCATCGGGCCGATGGTCCGCTCCACCAGGTCGTGGGTGAGCTCGTTGAACTTGGCCCGGGTCAGGGTGACGTCCAGGTGCTTGGGGCCGTTGGCGTCGGCAGTGATGAAGGGCAGGTTGATGTTGGCGGCCATGACGCCGGACAGGTCAATCTTGGCCTTTTCGGCCGCTTCCTTCAGCCGCTGCCAGGCCATGCGGTCCTTCTTCAGATCGATGCCGTTTTCCTTCCTGAACAACTCCGCCACGTAGTCGACGATGCGGTCGTCAAAGTCGTCGCCGCCCAGCTTGGTGTCGCCGTTGGTGGCCAGCACCTCGAACACGCCGTCGCCGATTTCCAGCAGGCTGACGTCGAAGGTGCCGCCGCCCAGGTCGTACACCAGGATTTTGTGGGGCTGTTCCTTGTCCAGGCCATAGGCCAGGGAGGCCGCGGTGGGCTCGTTGATGATGCGCAGGACTTCCAGGCCTGCAATGCGGCCGGCGTCCTTGGTGGCCTGGCGCTGGGCGTCAGAGAAATAGGCGGGCACGGTGATGACCGCCTGCGCCACGTTCTCGCCCAGGTAGCTTTCCGCGTCCTTCTTCAGCTTCTGCAGGATCATCGCGGAGATTTCCTGCGGGGTGAATTCCTTCCCGTCGATGTGCGCCTTGAAATTGCTGCCCATCTGACGCTTGATGGAAGAGATGGTGCGGTCGGGATTGGTGATGGCCTGGCGCTTGGCGATCTGACCGACCAGCCGCTCGCCGTCCTTGGTGAAGGCGACGACGGATGGCGTGGTCCGGGAGCCTTCGGAGTTGGGGATGACAACGGGTTCGCCGCCCTCCATGACGGCGACGACAGAGTTGGTAGTGCCCAGGTCAATGCCGATGATTTTAGCCATTTGCTAAGGTTCCTCCATTTACGTTTCGTGTAGAATCCGGTGTTTTCTATATATCAATGATCGGGTACGACCCGGACCTTCGCGTGACGCAGCACGTTGTCTCCCATCCGGTAGCCCTTCTGCACCACGTCGCATACGGTGCCGGGCGCGCCTTCCTCGCAGCTGCCCTGGGCGACCGCGTCCTCGAGCGTAGGGTCGAAGGGCTCGCCAAGGCGCGAAACCGTCTGGATCCCCCGCTGGCTCAAGGCGTCCTGCAGCTGACGGTAGACCAGCTGGACGCCTTCGTAGAGGGGGTCGTTCTCCCGTGGCCCCGAAAGGGCGCGCTCCAGGTTGTCGCATACGGGCAGGATGGTCTTCACGAAGGCACGGGCGCCGTCGTCAAAGCTTTCCGCGGCAACCTGCCGGTTGCGGCGGCGGAAATTGTCAAAATCCGCCTGTACGCGCTGGGCCAACTGCAGGTACTCGTCCCGCTTGTCCTCCGCCTCCTTCAGCTTCGCCTCCAGGTCCTGCTCCCCAATGCCGGGGGCTTCTTCCTGCTGGGGTTCCCGGACGGACTGCTGCGTCTCCGCGTCCGGGTGGGATTTCTTCTTGGTCATGTTCTCCTCCATGATTATTGCGCGCCATCCTCGCCGCCCAGTACGCCGGTGAGCGCCCGGCTGACCAGGCGCAGGGTGCCCAGCACCCTGGCGTACGGCATGCGCGTGGGGCCGATGAGTCCGATGGCGCCGCGCCTTCCCTGCCCAACCCGGTATTCCGCGAGGGCGACGCTGCACTCCGTCATCTCGGGGATGCCGGTCTCCGGCCCGATGTGGACCATCAGATCCAATCCGCCGGTGCCGTGCACCAGGGACATCAAGCGATCCTTGTCCTCCAGGGCGGAGAGCAGCTGGCGCGCTTTTTCGGCGTCGTGGTACTCCGGAAAGCCCAGGATATTGTGGGAGCCGGAAACCGTCAGGTTATCCGCGGCTGCCTGTTTTTCCATCTGACCCGACAATTCCATGATGCCGCTCAACACCTGCGGGTCGCCCGGCGCGTGATCCGCGTAATCCCTCAGGAGAGATTGCACTTCTTTGAGGGTCTTCCCGCTCAGGCGTTCGGAGAGCATGCGGCTGATAGCGTACAGCGCATCAGCGTCCAAATCCTCCGAAACGCGCACCATGGTGTCGCGGATGACGCCGCCGTCGGTCACGATGACCAGCAGCGCAAGGGCGCGGCTCACGGGCACCAGCTGCAGCGTCGCGATGCGCATCTGCTCCTGCCGGGGCATCATGACCAGGGAAGCGTAATGCGTAAAGTCGGACAGGGCCTGCGCGGTGCTGGCAACTACGTCTTCCAGATGGCTGACACGCCTGAGGTACTTCTGCCGCAGCTCCTCATCCTCCTGGGAGGGTCTCGGGCCTTCCTCCAGCAGCGCGTCCACGTAGAGCCGGTAAGCTTTGGCGTTGGGCACGCGGCCAGCGGAGACGTGCGGCTGCTCCAAGTAGCCAAGCTCCTCCAGGTCGCTCATCTCATTACGGATGGTGGCGCTGGACAGGTTCATCAGGTACTTGCGGGAAATGGTGCGGGAGCCCACCGGCATGGCGGTGAGGACGTAATCGTCGATAATCGCCTGCAGAATGCGCTTCTTGCG
>JAPXQZ010000228.1:0-3148 GCA_033813835.1 Clostridia bacterium
GGGGTACAGCGCCATCTCGTGCAGGTCCTGGTGGGCGTACAGGCTGGTGAGGATGCGCCGGGAGGAGGGGTTGTGCTTCAGGTCGTACAGCACGCGGTCCACCTGGTCGAACTCGCCCTCCGGGTAGCGGTGCTTCACGCCCAGCTGGTAGCCGTAGGCCTTGCCGATGCTGCCGCTTTCATCCGCCCAGGCGTCCCAGATGCGGGTGGACAGCTCCTTGACGTTGCTGGATTTTTTCTGCCAGATCCACAGCAGCTCGTCCACGCAGCTGAGAAACGGCGTCCGGCGCAGGGTCAGGATGGGGAACTCCCGCTGGAGGTCGTAGCGGTTGACCAGGCCGAAGCGCTTGACGGTGTGCGCCGGCGTTCCGTCCGCCCAGCGGGGGCGGACGGGCTGGTCCGTGTCCCAGACGCCCCCGTCCAGGATCTGCCTGCAGTTGTTGATGAAAACCAAATCCGCCCGGCTCATGCCCGCCTCCTGCCGCTTGTGCTCCGCGCCGGGCAACATGATACCGTATCCGCGCCGCGGACGCAAAGCGGGCGCCGCCCCGGCCGGCCGGTGCGCGGTTTGACCGGCGGATGCGGGCGTGGTAGCATCGTCGCTGCCTGGAAGGGGGTTTATGATGGAGCGCCAGAATCTGAAAACGCCGGCGGAAAGCGGGGGACGGCCGCTGGACCTGGCCCTGCCCGCGGTATTCGCGGCGCTGCTGGCGGCCGCCTCCCAGGTCGCGGTCCCGATGATTCCGGTCCCCGTCAACGCCGCGCTGCTCGTGGTCTACCTGGCGGGGCTGACCCTGCCGCCCCGGGGCGCGCTGCAGGCCGTCGGGCTCTACCTGCTGCTGGGCGCCGCCGGGCTGCCGGTCTTCTCCGGCTTCAGGGGCGGTCCCCAGGCCCTGCTGGGCCCGACGGGCGGCTACCTGCTGGGCTATTTCCTGGCCGCGGGCCTTGTCTCCCTATTGCGCGGCCGGGCGACGACCTTCCCCAAGAGGCTGGCGGCCTGTCTGGCGGGGCTGCTGGCCTGCTACCTGCCCGGCACGCTCTGGCTGATGTCGTTGACAGGCCGCGCGCTGGCAGAGGCGCTCCCCCTCGCGGTGCTGCCCTTCCTGCCCGGGGACGCGCTCAAAATCCTGGCGGCCGCCCTGATTTCGCCGCGGCTGGACGGGGCATTGCGCCGCCTCCGGCATTAGGCTGCCTTCTTTCGAATCATACACGCCGTCCCGGCCTTACCCGGGGCGGCGCTGCGTTTCGGGCAGCAGGACGGCTTCCCCCTCCATCACCGTCACCAGGCGACTCCCATCGCGCACCAGCAGCCGGCCCTCGTTGTCGACGTCCTCGGCCAGGCCGCGCGCTTCGGCGCCTTCCAGCGTATAGGCGACGCGCCGGCCGAGGGTGGCGCAGCGCGCGCGGTACTCCGCCAGGTGTGCGGGCACGCGGGGCAGTCCGTCCAGGATTTCGTTGACAATCCGCGCGGCCAGTTCCTCCCGCGGCGCACCCGGCCAGACGCCGTGCAGGGTGCCGGCCGTCTCCTGGAGTTCCGGCGGAAAGGCCGCAGGCCCCAGGTTCAGCCCCAGGCCGACGACAGCGCGCGCTGCGCCGTCGGGCGCGGTGACGCCCTCCGTCAGGATGCCGCCGACTTTTTTGCCTTCATACAGCAGGTCGTTGACCCACTTGATGGAAAGCTCCGGCCCGCCCGCCCGGCGCACGGCGCGCAGCGCGGCGACCGCCGCGAGCGTGGTCAGAAGCCCCGGGGACATAGTTCCCGGATGCAGGACGACGCTCAGGTACAGCCCGCCCGGCGGCGAAAAATAGCCGCGGCCGCGCCGTCCCCGGCCGCCGGACTGCTCCCCGGCCAGCACAGCAGCGCCGTGCGGGGCGCCCTGCTTTGCCCAGGCCTTGGCCTCGTCGTTGGTGGAGACGGCGCGGACCAGGAAGCGCGCCGGCGCGGGCGATTCCAGGAGGGCATGGTACCGCTGTTCGTCCAAACGGCGCCTCCTCAGTTTTGCAGCGCGTCCCGCACGAGCGCGCGCAGCACCGGCACCGCCTCCGCCAGGAACCAGGGGTTGCGGCCCTGCCAGCGGAAGTTGAGCGGGGAGGGATGGGGAATCGGGAAAAAGGCCGGCAGATAGTCCCGGTAGGCCCGCACGGTCTTCGTCAGGTTGCGCTTGGCCCGCCCCGCAAGGTAATGGCCCTGCGCGTAGCCGCCCGCCAGCACGGTCAGACGGAGTTGCGGCATCAGGGACAGCAGCCGGGGATGCCACTTGTCCGAGAAACCCTTGCGCGGCGGCAGGTCGCCCGACGCGCCTTTGCCTTGGTAATAGAAGTCCATCGGGATTAGCGCGACCTTTCCCGGGTCGCGGAAGTCCTTTTCATCCAGGCCCAGCCAGTCCATCAGGTTGCGGCCGCTCTTGTCCCCCCAGGCGATTCCGCTTTGCTGCGCCAGCACGCCCGGCGCGTGGCCCACGATGAGCAGGCGCGCCCGGGCGTCCGCGACGAAGAGGGGCTGCCAGCCCCTGGACGCGAAATCCCAGTTGTCCGCGTCCGCCGCGATGGCGGCGCGGATCTCCTCAATCCTTGGGTCCATCGTCTTCCTGCTTCGGGTAGGTGACCCGGCCGCCCTCCACCTTCGCGAACGGCGTCATCCGGTGCGGCGCGGTCTTGCCCGGCGCCATGATATCGATGACGTTAGCGCCGCGCGCGGTCAGCACGTCCGCAATCAGGGAACGGTGGCAGCGCCAGGGCACCGCCTCCGCGCACATCAGGGCGGTCATCTGCTTGCCCGCCAGCGCCTGCAGTTCCCGCAGCGCTTCTTCAAACGCCGGCGTCTGCATATAGTCGGCGAAATTGCGGAAGGAGGCGTTGCGCCAGCCGAGGCTTTGCGATTCCTTCGCCTTCCCGCGCAGGCCGCCCAAGCCCTTCAGGTGCCGGTATGAAATCCCGGCCTCCTCCACCGAGGCCGCCAGCGCCGCCTGCGCGTACTGCGGGTTGTGCCGCGAGCCGGGCACGGTGCGCACGTCCGCCAGCAGCTCCACGCCGTTTTCCTTCAGCAGCCCGATGAATTCCGCAATCGGCCGCGTGGAGTGGCCGATGGTGTAGATGGTCAGGGCGCTCGCCTCCCCTCCTGTCGGTTCAAAACGAGTATACCCGTGCGC
>JAPXQZ010000229.1:0-3147 GCA_033813835.1 Clostridia bacterium
GGCCATGGCGCCTGCCATCCCCTCCCCGGCGGGCAGCGCCGCCGTCAGCCCGGACCTCGTCCCCGGGTCCAGCAGCAGGACGAGGGGCAGCGCCGGCATGAACAGCAGCCCGATTCCGCTGTTGAGCATGTATTCGGGCGCGGACACGAAGCGGCGCAGTTCCTTCATCACCAACGCCCCGCGCGGGCTTCTGGCTTTTTCTGGCGTCTTTGGGGCGGCCGCGCGGGGGACGCCGCGCCGGCTGGTCAGCACGGCCAGGTAGCGGCGCGAGAGCAGCGCGAAGGCGGCTGCGGCGGGCGCCAGGGCGCACAGGGCGAAGATCAGCAGGCTCCGCCCATCCCCGTCTGCGACGGCGCGCCCCAGGTGGTAGGTCGGGAAAAACGCGCCGCGGACGGCGCCGGCGAGGCTCTCCCCGGCGGCGGCCAGCCGCCCCATCAGGGCCTGCAGCCTGGAGATAGCGAAGAAGTAAAGGGCCAGGAATCCCAGGGACAGCAGCGTCACCACCAGCGACTTGCGCCGTACCCGCGCGGCGGCGAGCGCCAGCAGCCAACCGCCCAGGCTGGACAGGGCGACGGCCGGCAGCGGCAGCAGCAGGCTGGTCAGCAGGTGCATGAGGACGCCGGCTGGGCGGACGGGTCCCCTCATCCACCATACGGCGGCCGCGGGCAGCAGGATAATCTGCTGGGTCAGGAAGATGACCCCGCCCAGCAGCAGCAACCGCGACAGCAGGATATGGCGAGGCTGGATGGGCAGGGACAGCAGCAGTTCGTCATCCCTGGCGTCGTACAGCACGGACTGGGCCAGGAAGACGCTGCTGACGAAGCTCAGCCCGAAGGCGGAGATTGCGGCCATCGCGTGGTAGAGCCACTGCAGCCCCAGCGCCTGGTAGGGCGCCCACAGCGTCGAGAACAGCGCGCCCAGCGATACGCCGATGGAACCCGCGGCGTACAGCGCCAGGCCCAGCATCCCCAGCTTGCGCAGCGCACCCCGTCCCCGCTTCCGGTTCCGGGGGAAGAGGCGGGACGCCAGGGAATAGAGCTGGATTTTAGTCAGCGCCTTTAGCACCGTCCGCCTCCAGCTCCAGGAACACTTCTTCCAGCGTTTCCTGCCCCTTGACTTCCTCCACCGTCCCCTGGGCGACCAGCCTTCCCTTCTGCAGGATGGCCACCTTGTCGCACAGCCGCTCGGCGACGTCTAGCACGTGGGTGGAGAAGAACACCGCGCCGCCCGCGTCGCACAGCGCGCGCATCATACGCTTGAGGGTGAAGGAGGCCTTCGGGTCCAGCCCCGTGAAGGGTTCGTCCATCACCAGCAGCCGCGGCTGGTGCAGCAGGGCGCCTACGACGGCCAGCTTCTGCTTCATGCCGTGGGAGTAGGCGCTGACCGGCTGGCCCAGGTCCCCCGTCAGCTCGAAGGCGTCCGACAGGCGACCGGCGCGCTCCGCCCGTTCCTGCCGGTCGATGCCGAAGACGTCCGCGATAAACCCCAGGTACTGCGCGCCCGTCATGAACTCGTACAGGTCGGGGTTGTCCGGCAGGTAAGCGAAGCGCCGCTTGCATTCCAGCGGCTGCTCCCGGATGGACAGCCCGTCGATGAAGGCGTCCCCTTCCTCAAAGCGCAGGATACCGCAGCAGCACTTGATGGCGGTGGTCTTGCCCGCGCCGTTGTGGCCGATGAAGCCGTAGATTTCGCCCGGGTTCACGCGCAGGCTCAGCCCGTCCACCGCCTTGCGCCCCCCGTAGGACTTGCTCAGGTTGACGAATTCCAGCATCCGCGCCTCCGTTTCCCGCGCCGCCCGCGGCTTTCGCCGCGGCGCCGGCCCGAAGGGCATTATAGCACAGGGATTGGCGGGATTTGGCGGCGGGCATGGACAAATGGCGGCTGAGCGCATACAATGAAACAAAAAGGGAGAATCACATGAAAAAACAGGTTCGTTTTGGCGTACTGGGTTATGCGAGCATCGCCAGGAGGGAACTGATCCCCGCCCTGGTGGACGCGGAGAACGCCGTTCCCTACGCCCTGGCTTCTCAGAAGGAGGAAAGCCGCAAGGCCGCCCAGAAGGACTTCGACTTCGCGAAAATCTACGGCTCCTATGACGACCTGCTCAAGGACAGGGACGTCGACGCCGTCTATATTCCCCTGCCCAACCACCTGCACAAGGAGTGGACCATCAAGGCGGCGCGCGCGGGCAAGCATATCCTGTGCGAGAAGCCCATGGCGCTCACCCGGGAAGACTGCGTGGAGATGGCGGAAGAAGCCCGCAAGAACGGCGTCCTGCTGATGGAGGCCTTCATGTACCGCTTCACCCTGCGCACCCAAAAACTCAAGGAGCTGCTGGCGCAGAAGGTCGTGGGTGACATCGGCCACGTGCACTCCGCCTTCTGCTTTTACAACGACAAGGAGGACGACGTCCGCTTCTACAAGGAGATGGGCGGCGGGGCGTTTTGGGACGTGGGGTGCTACCCGGTCAACCTGCTGGGCCTCATCATGGGGGAGGAGCCCGTGGCCGTGCGCGCCCTGAAGACAGACTGCCGGGGCGTCGACTTCGGGTTGTCGGCCGTGCTCAAGTACCGCTCCGGCGCCATCTGCACCGTGACGGGCAGCTTCGACGCCAACTCCGCCCAGTTGACGGAAATCACCGGCACCAAAGGCAGCCTGGTCATGCGCGATACCTTTGACGAGGTGGGCTCGCCCATCCTCTTGATCCGCGACGGCAAAACGGAGGAAATCCCCGTGCCCGCCAGCGACCGCTACCTGCTGCAGGTGTCCGACTTCTGCGACGCCGTCCTGACCGGCCGCCAGCCTGGCTTCACCCTGGAGGAAACTATCCGCAACGTGGGCCTCATCCAGCGCATTTACCAGGCGGCGGAAGAATAAACGGAATTTTGAACCCGATGGCATCCGCCCGCCGCTTCGCGGCGGGCGCCTTCAAGAGACGCCAGACCCCCTGCCGGGACAATATTGTCCCGGCAGATTGCCCCGGTCTGCTTTACGCAAGGCCCGCGGGTGCTATAATCGGGTCGTTGTGGAAACCGCCGGACCAGATGTACCAGCACGAATAGACGGAGGACAAGATGGGGACGGACACCAAGCAAGCCAACCTCCTGCAGGATGACTTGGCGGAGGAGCGGGAGAAACTGGAGGCCA
>JAPXQZ010000230.1:0-3145 GCA_033813835.1 Clostridia bacterium
GATTGCGTGAAAAGTGCGACGAGGCAGGGCTCAAGGGTATCCTGCTGTACGTCGGTGGGAACATCGTAGTGGGCAAGCAGCCGTTCGAAGAGGTGGAAAAACGATTCAAAGCCATGGGGTTTGACCGTGTCTTCGGCCCCGGTACGACGCCTGAGGCGGGTATCGCGGCGCTTCGCCGCGACTTGAATATCCGGAACGATGAAGCCGATCCTGCTGATTGACTTCGGCTCCACCTATACGAAACTGACGGCCGTCGACCCGGAGACGCCCTGCGTCCTGGGCCGTTCGCAGGCGTTTACCACCGCAGTGACGGACATTTCCGAAGGCCTCGAGCACGCGCTCGCCAAACTGGAAAGCGCCCGCGGGAAGCTGGACTTTTCGGTGAAGCTTGCGTGTTCCAGCGCCGCGGGGGGGCTGAACATGGTGGTCTGCGGCCTGGTGCCGGGCCTGACCAGCAAGGCGGCCCGTATGGCGGCGTTCACCGCCGGGGCCAAGGTAATCAAGACCTACGCCTACCAGCTGACAGACGGGGACCTGGAGGAGATCAGACGCGCCGGTCCGGACATCCTGCTGCTGACCGGAGGCACCGACGGAGGGAACAGCGAGGTTATCCTGGGAAACGCCCGCGCGCTTGCGCAGGCGGGCGGCACGTACCCCATCGTCGTCGCGGGCAACCGCAGCGCACAGGACGAATGCGTCGTAATCCTTGAACGGGACGGCCGCGCCGTCTACCGCGCGCCCAACGTGATGCCGGAGATGAACCGGCTGGACATCGCGCCGGTGCAGCAAATCCTGCGCGAAGTGTTCCTAAAGAACATCGTCCGCGCCAAGGGGCTCAGCCGCGCGAACGCCCTCCTGGACGACATCCTGATGCCCACGCCTTCCGCCGTCCTGGACGCGCTGACCTTGCTGTCGGAAGGGACGAAAGCGACCAGGGGACTTGGCGAGCTGGTCGCCATCGACCTGGGCGGTGCGACGACGGACGTTTATTCCATCGCCAAAGGCCACCCTTCCAACCCCAACGTGCTGCTGCGCGGCTTGCCGGAACCCTACGCCAAGCGCACGGTGGAGGGCGATATCGGGATGCGCTACAATGCCCGGGGCATTCTGGACGCCGTTGGCGCGGAACGGCTCGCGGAGATGGCCGGGCAGCCGGTGGAAACGGTCATGGAGGCTGTGGACAGGCTGCGGACGGAACCCTCCAGCCTCCCGCGCACAGCGGAGGAAGAATCCCTTGACCAGGCGCTGGCCGCCTGCGCGGCGGGCGCAGCGCTGGGGCGGCACGCGGGAAGCCTGACCCGGGTTTATACGGCGGTGGGGCCGGTGGATGAACAGACCGGGAAAGACCTGACCCGGGTGGAAAAGCTTGTGGTGACCGGCGGCGCCCTGGTGTACTCCGGCGCCCTGCCCGCCATCGTGCGCGGCGCGCTCGCCATGCAGGGGCCGGTGTCGCTCGCGCCCAGGCGTCTTGCCTGCGTTGCCGACCGGGCTTATCTTCTCTCGGCCATGGGGCTTTTTTTAAGGGTGGACAGGGAAGCGGCGATGCGCCTGCTTTCCGATTACCTTGGAAAGGAAGAGTTCAATGCAGCTGTCTAACAGGAAATGGGACCTAGAGTTCTTCATGTCCCAGCGGCGGGAAGTGCTTGGCGCTTGGCCTACGGGCGCGGAGGTCGACCTGGACGAAGCCCTGGCGTACCAGGCCGCGATCCCTGCGCACAAGCGATTCGTGACCAGCCTCAACGCGGCGGTAAAAGCCGGAAAAACGCTGATTCAACCCCGGGCGGGCGTCCCGATTATCAACGAGCACATCCTTCTGCTCAACCACCTGGAGAAGGAGGGAGAAGCCGACCTGCTGCCCACCACGATTGACAGCTATACGCGCCTGAACCGTTATGAGGACGCACAGCGGGGCATCGAGGAATCAAAGTCCTCGGGCAAGGCGATGCTCAACGGGTTCCCCGCGGTCAACCACGGGGTCAAGGGGTGCAGGATGGTGACCTCCGCCCTGGAAAAACCGGTGCAGGTGCGCCACGGCACGCCGGATGCGCGGCTGTTGTGCGAAATCACCCTGGCGGGCGGGTTTACCAGCTTTGAGGGCGGCGGCATCTCCTACAACATTCCCTACGCCAAGAACGCCCCGATGCAGGAGACCTTATATAACTGGCAGTACTGCGACCGCCTGGTCGGCCTGTACGAGGATGCCGGCATCGGCATCAACCGCGAGCCCTTCGGGCCCCTGACCGGCACCCTGGTCCCGCCCTGCGTGTCCAACGCCGTGGCCATCATCGAGGCGCTGCTGGCGGCGGAGCAGGGGGTTAAAAACATCACGGTCGGATACGGCCAGTGCGGCAATCTGCTGCAGGACGTGGCGGCCATCCGCACGCTGGAACAGCAGACCCGCGGGTACCTTGCGCGCTTCGGTTATTCCGACGTGTCGGTCACCACCGTCCTTCACCAATGGATGGGCGGCTTCCCGCAGGATGAGGCCAAGGCCTTCGCGGTGATTTGCTGGGGCAGCGCGGTCGCCGCGCTGGCGAACGCCACCAAAGTCATCGTCAAGTCGCCCCACGAGGCGCTGGGCGTGCCGACCAAGGAAGCCAACGCCGCGGGATTGCGGGCAACCCGGCAGGTCATCATGATGCTGGCGGACCAGGCCGTCGCGAAGGGCGAGCAGCTGGAGCTGGAGAGGGAGGTAATCCGCGAGGAAACCGCCTGTATCCTGGAAAGGACGCTAGAGCTCGGGGAGGGGGACCTCGCCCTTGGGACGGTGCGCGCCTTTGAGGCGGGTGTCATCGACGTACCCTTCGCCCCCAGCCGATTCAACGCCGGAAAAATCATGCCAGCGCGCGACAACAACGGCGCGGTGCGCCTGCTGGACACCGGCAGGCTGCCGTTTTCTGACAGGCTGCTGTCTTTTCACCGCGAAAAAATCCAGGAGCGCGCGAAGGCGGAAAACCGCGGCGTTTCTTTCCAGATGGTCATCGACGACATCTACGCGATTTCCAAGGGGCGCCTGGTAGGCAGGCCGCACTGAGATTCGGGGAGGCAGGGGCATGAGGATTCGGCAGGTCATTTGTTCCAAGGGGCTGACAGGGTTCTATTTCGACGACCAGAAAGCCATCAAAGCCGGTGCGCTGCCGGACGG
>JAPXQZ010000231.1:0-3092 GCA_033813835.1 Clostridia bacterium
CTTCTGCGTCTGGCCATGCTCCTGCCCTCCTTCCGCCTTGATCGCGTGGATCTTCTTGAGGGTCACGAAGAACAGAACGCCGGTAATCCCGGCGCCGACCGCCGCCTCAGTGATAGCCAGGTCAGGGCTTTCCAGCAGCATCCAGATGACCGCCATGATAAGGCTGTACGCCATATAGACAATCAGCGAGGTCAGCAAATTCCGGGTTGCGCTGACCGCCAGCGCGCACACAATCAGCATGCCTAGCAGAATAATGTGAACGAAACTCATTCGTCTTCCCTTTCCCCATGGCTTTTTGGCGGAGGCAGCTGGTGCCACACGGGATTGATCGTCACTTCCAGCCGCGCGATCAGGTGGCTTCCCACAGGGCTGGCCAGCCACAGGAAGCAGATGATCAGCAGCAGCTTCAGCGCCATCCAGACGTCAGGCGCGCTGACCGTCAGGGACAGGAGGCACAGCATCAAGCCCAGGGTGTCGCCCATCGCGGCGGCGTGCATCCGGTTGAGCGCGTAGTCAAACTTGTAGATGCCCGCCACGGCGGTGAACAGCACGACAAGCCCGCTGAACATGAGCAGACAGGAGACGCAGAAGCGAGTCCATTCAAGCATGGTGTTCCTCTTTTTGCTGCGCGCGCGCCGCTCGCTCCAGGTAGACCCCCATATACACCTTGCACAGAACAACCACCGCCAGGAAACTGATCATCGCGTACAGCATCGCGACGTCAGTCAGGTATCCCTCGCCGATCATCAGCGCGACGACCGCGATCATAATGATGATTTGCGTTCCGATCATGTTGATGGCGACAATCCGGTCGGCAATCGAAGGGCCTTTGACTGCGCGGATAAAGCAGGCGACGACCATCACCGCGAGCACGCACAGGCTCGCGACGCAGAACGCCTCATACGCGCCGGAAATGCTCATTTTCCCGCCTCGCCCTTCAGCTTTGCTTCCAAGCGGAGCAGCTCCACATCAAAAACGCCGCCCGCCAGCCCTTCTTCCATGCCCTCATCCAGGCAGTGCACCAGAAACTCATCCCCCTGCATGTGCACCGTTATGGTGCCGGGCGTCAGGGTGATGCTGTCGGCGAACACCACCCTCGCGAACGGGCTGTTAAGCCGTGTTTTGAACGAAGCTAGTTTGGGCACCACGATGTCGCGGTCCGTGAACACCAGGCGCATCACCGAGAAGTTCGCCTTGATGATCTCGCGGATTAACAGCCAGAGGTATCTGAGGTAGTCCGGCATACTCCTCAGGATGCGCCACTGCTTTTCATGCGTGAACCCAGGGATGACAAACCGATGGACAAACCACGAGATGCCAAGGGATATCGTCAAGCCGAAGGCCAGTAGTTCCCACGTCATCTTCGCGTTGAACACGAACCATAAAAAAAGCAGAAGAGCTGCAATCAATGCGTTTCCTTTCTGACGGAGCATCGAGGTGGGGGAAAAGCCCATCGACAGGATGCCCGCATCATTAAAACGGTTGCCAACAAAAGGCAGGGCTCTGAACATCTCTAAGAAACGCCGGCGTTCCGGCTGTCGAATGCGGCCTGCTCATCGGGATCCGGTTCCCTTTGTGTCCCGCAAAACCTGCTCCGCCAGCAGCGCGGCGCCCACCAGCCCGCTGTCCGGATACAGGGCGGGGGCTTTGATGTAGTCCTCCATCTCCGGCAGCTGCCCGCGGTCGATGTATCCGTTCACCATCTTCAGCACCTGCCGGCGGATTTTGGGGAGCAGCTGCTCTTCGTGCATAACGCCGCCGCCCAGCAGGATGATCTCAGGGGAGACGACCATCAGCGCGTCGGTGCATAATTGCGCCAGGTAATAGGCTTCCAGATCCCATCCCCGGTGGTCCGGCGCCAGGTCCTTGCCCGGCACGCCCCAGCGGGCCTGCATTGCGGGACCGGAAGCAAAGCCCTCCGCGCAGTTGGGGTGGTAGGGACACACGCCGTTGAGCAGCGGGTCTTCTTCATGGCGGCTGAGCAGAACGTGTCCCATCTCCGGATGCATCAGCCCGTGCACCAGCCGGCCCTCGGCATACAGCCCGCCGCCGATGCCGGTGCCGATGGTGAAGTACAGGCAGCTGTTCAGCCCCCTGGCCGCGCCCAGCTTGATTTCAGCCAGCGCGGCGGCGTTGACGTCCGTGTCAATCCCACAGGGCAGTCCCAACCCGTCCCGCAGCACATCCAGCAGGGGATAACGCTGCCAGGCCAGCTTGGGGGTATTGAGGATGGTGCCGTAGTCGGGGGAGGCGGCGCGCAGGTTGATGGGCCCAAAGGCGGCGACGCCCAGCGCGTCGACGGGATGATCCTTGAAATAGCCGACCATTGCCGGCAGGGTCTCCTCCGGCGTCTTGGTCGGGATGCTGGCCTGCTCCAACAGTCGGATGTCCTGATCGTAGACACCCATCACCATCTTGGTGCCGCCGGCTTCAATCGCGCCGTACCGCACTTTATGACATCTCCGAATCCAGGATGTCGATCTGGTCCTTGAGCATGGACTGGAAACGCTGTTTGAACTTCTGCGCGTCGGCTTCCAGCTGCTCAATTTCCTTTTTCAGCTGCTCTTTCCGTGCCTCCAGCCCTTCCAGCTCCGGGTCCGGCACGCTTTCTTCCGCTTCCCGGACGATATCCTCGGCGCGTCGGTTGGCTTCCGCCATGGCCTCGTCGCAGGCCTTCTGCGTCTTTTCCAGGAGTAGTTTGGCGGTCTTCAGGTCGCTGGGCCATTCCGGGGCTGCGGGGACGGCGAGGGGCGCCAGCGGGGGCGGCGCGCTGACGGCGGGCATGAAGGGGGCGGAAGCCTGTTGCTGCTTGAGCTGATCGCGCAGCTGCTGGATGGTGGCGTTCAGGCTCTCGATTTCATCACAGATGGCGTCCAGGAACTCGTCCACTTCCAGCTGGTCATAGCCGCGTACCTTGGTTTTGAATTCCTTCTCCTCAATCATCGTGACGGTAATGGCCATGGTGCTTCTCCCTTCAATCGCTGAAATCCCGCGCGTTACTGCGCGTAGCGCTCTTCCTGGTATCCCGCCTGCGGTTCATACGCCGGCGGTGCGTAAGGGTTTTGCGCGCCGTACACTGGCGGCGGATAAGC